>NZ_JBATWY010000001.1:0-10446 GCF_049672945.1 Haloferula sp.
CATTTTCACTCCTGCCTTTACGTAGAAATCGACGGAAAGGGCCTTCGTGTCTCGTCGCACTCTTTCCCTCAGATCTCCGACGCTGTCGCTAGTTCGGAAATCAATCTTCGCAAGGGGCATGGCAAGAAAGCGCGCCTGCATTTTTCGGTCTTTTCTCTCGTCCGTGACGACTGCAATCTCGTGAGTTGGTTTCGGCTGGGATGCCTCAAGAACCAAAACCAAGGTATCCACAACTGCCGCGCTGAAGACCCAACCGCTTTGCCAGATGCTATGAATTGCGACGTTCTCCAAAAGATGCATCCGAAATGCGTCAGCGTTCTCAAGATCGCAGAACGTATTCGGAACGATGTAGGCCAACGCTCCGTTAGGTCGCAAAAGAGTAAGTCCTCGAAGGATGAAGAATGCGTAAGAATCCGGGATCTTTGAAGCTTGGGGGTAATTGTCGCTCAATCGCCGTTTGAGTAGCGGCGCAAGTTTCACACCATACGGCGGATTGCCTATCACGATGTCGAATCCGCTGTCGATCTCGCTTCCTCCCTTCGCGGCAAGTTCGCCTTGTCCACCGGCCTCATTGATGAGCGCGAGGTTGCCGAGGAGCGTAGCCGGGGCATTGCCTTGGAGTTTCACCTTGCCCACGGGCAAGCCGAACATCCATTCGGAGTCGAAGAACGGAGCGAAGGTGTTCTGGTCGTAGGGGTCCCACGCGGCCAGTTGGCTGGCGGCGGTCTTGGAAAGGGCGTGGCTGTCCTCGAGTTTTTCGGCGATTTCCTGCCGCTTGGTTTCGTCGGCCTCGCGCCATTTGCGTTTGTCGGCGGGGCTACGGGCGTTGAAGTGCTTGTGGCGGATGCCGGCCAGCTCGGCGCGGAGACGGTCGAGGTCCGAGGAGAAGAGGTCGCTCTCGGTCTTTTCGATGGGGATGAGCGTATCGGCGGCGACGAGGCGGGTTTCGAGGTTGGGCAACGGACGGACGCCGAGGTTGGCGGCCGTCGGCTCGACCTTCTGATCCACCACCAGCGAGATGAAAAAGCGGAGCTTGGCGATTTGGGTGGCGATGGGCTGGATATCCACGCCGTAGATGCAGTTCTCGATGAGGTAGAGTTTCCGGGCGAAATCGAGGGCGTGGTAGCGGGTGTCGAAGGATTTCTCGATTTCGGCGATGCGGGTGTCGCAGGCGTCAAGTTCCTCTCTCGGCGCCCCGGATTCATCTAGCAGTTCGCGATAGCGGCGGGCCTCGGCGAGGCGGTCGCGTTTCCAAGATTCATTGTTGGGGTCGAGCTTTTGCAGGAGGTCCACCAGCCGGTGGAGCGCGCCCATGGGAAAGGCACCGGAGCCACAGGCGGGGTCGAGGATCTTGACGCGGCCGATGGCGGCGATGAGTGCTTCGCGGGCGCCGGGCTGGATGTCCTTGAGCGTGGCTTTGTTGGAGAAGAGATCTTCCAAGGCACCCTTGCACTTCGGCACTTGGCTGGCGAGGTAGCTCTTGAGCGCCTCATCCACCATGTAGCTGACGATCTCGCGGGGCGTGTAGAAGGCACCGAGGGCCTTGCGGGCGGTGGTGGACGTGTCCGGGTTGTAAGAGGCGAGGAGGTTTTCGAAGACCTTGCCGAGCAGCTCCGGATCGAGCGCGATCTCCTCCTCCAGCGGGGTGTTTTCCTCGATCGTGAACTTGTAGCGGGAGAGGATCTCGATGAGGCCGCGCACCCTGGCGCGCTTCGAGCGGGCGGTTTTCTTTTTTTCTTCACCGTAATCCTTGGAGAGGTCCACGGTTCGCTCCGCGCCGAAGAAGAGGTCGTTGGGCAGATGGCAGCCCATGTCCTCGCGGTCGGAGAAACCGTCGAGGATGAAGTTGTCCTTCTTCTTGCCGGACTTGTCGTCGAGGCAGTCGAAGAGCCCGCCGTTGAGGAAGGGGACACGTGCGGCGAGGGTTTCCCAGTCGGCCCGGTCGTGGAAGCTGGTCTCGTAGCGCCAGAGATTGGTGATGCCGTAGTTGGCGTCGTAGCGTTCGCCCTTCTTCTTCTTTTTTCGGAACTCCCGCTGCACGGGCGGCATGTTGAGGGTGCCGAAGAAGAGATTCTGCAGGATGGCGCGGTAGTAGGTTGGTGAACTGTCGGGTTTCCGGGGATCGCGGGAGGGAGTGAAATCCTTGAGGAGCTTGAGGAGGTGCTTCTCCCGAAAAAGCTCGGTGGGGATGAGGCGCTTCTCGATGAGGAACCAGCAGAAGATGACGCGGGTGAGAAGCCGGATGAGGAAGAGGGAGTTTTCCTCCTCGGTGTCGCAATGGAGGGGCAGGCGGATGGTGCCGTCCTCCACCAGGTGACGAGACCAGAAATACCAGTCGGCGATCTCCTGGTAGAACTGCTTGGAGAGATCCTTGGTATCGAGCTTCTTCTCCCAGGCGGCGTGGAGTTTGACGAAGTTCGGAATGTCCTCGTCTTCCCGGAGGCACGGGAGAGAGAAGTCGTTGAGGATCTCGATGTGGGCGCGGAGCGGCTCGGAACAGCGGATGTCCTTGATGAGGGTCGCCTTTTCGAGGACGTCGCGGCTGGCGTCGCGCTTGTTGAGCCGGCGGCGGAGGATGGCTAGGGAGATGAGCGGTTCGTCTTTATCGCCGTAACGGAAGAGGACGATGGCCGGCATCGGCAGCGGCTTGTTGATGAGCCGGGCGAGGGTGGTCAGCTCGGTGCGGGTGTAGTGGCCTTGCGGGAGATCGATGGCGAAGAAGAGGTAAGACTGGATGCGCTGGGCATCGATGGTGCTGGAAGAGTCGAAGAGGTCTGCGTGGCGAGAGACCTCGGCGTCGCCGATCTGGAAGATGAGGTGGAGGGACTTGATCCGGCGCAGTTCGTCTTTGTCGTTCGCTGTGAGCGGCCGGGCTCCCTGGCCGTCGAGTTTGAGAAAGGATTCGAGATTCCAGGAAGCAGTGCGGTCTGAGTGGTAGCCGAGGGTTTCAAAAAGAGTCTTGGCCGAGGTTGACAGTTTACCGGTGGCACAGTGGCCGATGGCGTTCTGGATCTCCTCGCGGATGTCGATGGCGGCGGGCATGGAAAGAGATTAAGAAGGATTCAAGACTACGAGCCAGGTGACGAGTTCCCAGTCGCCGTCATCGGCGTGGACGGTTTCGGCGGACGTGGGAAGAAGGCCGTCGCGGCCGGAAAGAAGTGAGGTGGTGGCGCGTTTCTGGAAGGTGGCCTCTATGGTGCGCAGGGCGCTGGCGACAAGGTCTGCATAGTGGGTCATTTCGGAGCTTCCTTGGGTGGCGGCATCAAACTGGTCGCACAGGCTGCCGAAGGCATTGGGATGACCGGCGGCGAGGGAGCGGAGGAGGTTCAGTGTTTCCTTGGGTTGGGCGAAAGAGTAGCGGACCATGCCGTCGTCATGCACGTAGAGGAGGAAATGGGGAGCGAGGGGGTTGAGCTTCTCGCCGGTCGCTGAACGTTGGTCGGCCTGGGAGGCACGGCGGAGGCAGAACAAGGCCCCGGGCTGCACGGCGGGACGGACGTTGTCGGGCGGCCGAACCACTGTATAGAGCCCGAGCGGTGCTTCCTCCAACTCGGCCCGGCGGCTCTCGAGGAACTGGAGGAGCTCGATGCGGAAATCGTCGAGCGAAAAGCTGGTGAGGCTGGGTGAGTCGTCAAGATCCTCCAGGTCGAGGACTTCGTTTTGGAGCCGCTTGAGTTGCTTGTCGCGGAAGCGGAGGTCGGCAGTGATCAAATCCTCAAGCTGGTCGGGTTCGAGAAGGTTATCTGTTTGGGTGGCGGAGAGGTCGGCGAGTGCCATGCGGGCTTCGACCCGGTGCTTGACGTTAAGGTATTTGTCGAGGTCGGCGACGGGCCAGAAGTTGACGAGCTGGACGGATTCGTTTCGGGAGCCGATCCGGTCAATCCGGCCGAAGCGCTGGATGATGCGCACCGGGTTCCAGTGGATGTCGTAGTTCACAAGGAGGTCGGCATCCTGGAGGTTCTGGCCCTCGGAAATGCAGTCGGTGGCGATAAGGATCTCGATTTCCTCCTGTTGCGGGAAGCGGGGTTGTTCCGCCCGGCGCTTTGACATGGGCGAGAAGTTGGTAAGGATGTCGTCGTAATCGGCGGTGCCAAGGGTCGTCTTGTTGTCTCCGTCTCCCACCACGAGGGCGGTGTGGATGCCATGCTCACCATGGAAGTGAGGTTGAAGCTGTGTGTAGAGATACTTCGCTGTGTCGGCGAAGGCGGTGAAGACGAGCACTTTGCGGACGGGCTTGCCGTCTTTGTTGATTGAGGGCTTTGAGATTTTGGCGTCGATCAACTCACGCATGCGGAGCAACTTGGCATCGCGCTCGGGGGTGACCTTCTCGGTCTTGTCGAGGAGGAACCGGAGCTGCACCAGATCGTGGCGGACGTGTTGGAGCCACTTGTCTCGGTCGAGGTGGGCAAGGTGAATGCGCCGGCGTCCGCCAATGGTGAATCCCTTGACCAGATCCGGGTCGAGATCGGGGTCCTCGAACTGGTCGGGGAGAACGGAGTCGAAATCGAGCTCGTCCTTTTCTTCGGCATGGGCCTCGAAGGCGGCAATACGTATCTCCAGGTCGGAAATCTTTGCGATGGTGCGTTCCAGCGTGAGTCGGAAAGAATCCACGGAACTCTCCAGCCGCTTGAGGAAGTTGACCTTCATCATGGAGACGAGGATTTTTTCCCGGCCTTGCTGGGTGAATGCGCCGAGGATCTTGTCCTCGTAGGCGGTCTTCAAGTCCGCGGGGAGATCCTCACGTAGGTAGCTGGTAGGATGATAGAGCGCGAGTTTGAGTGCGCTGATCTCCTCGTTCAATTGTTCGAAGGAGATGAACTTGTCAGTCGTATCTATCGGAGGGTGGATGGCGAGAGGAGCCGGCCGTTTCGGGAAGCCACCGAGTCTCTTCATTTCCTCCTTGTAGTAGGTGGAGATCTGCTTGCGGGAGCGTGCGATACTGAGTCCGTCGAGGAGCTTGAAGAAGTCGCCGCCAATGGCGAGGAGAAGGTCCTTCGTGGTGCGTTCCTCAGGGCGCTTCTTCGACCAGGTGGTGAAGTGGCTTTGCGCGACTCTGGTGGTGTCCTTGACGGAAGAAATACCGAGGCTCTCGGAGAAGGCACCGTTGGCTGTTTCCTCCCTCGTCACGTCGCCGCCAGCAATGAAGGAGATCTGATTGCGCAGGTCGGCCAGCTCGTTGTTGACCGGGGTGGCTGAGAGTAGGAGGACCTTGGTTTTCTGCCCGCTCTGAATGATATCCTCCATGAGGCGCTGGTAGCGGGTGCGACGGACTTCCTCCTCGGGGTCGGTGGAGGTCTGGATGCGGTTGTTCCGGAAGTTGTGGGACTCGTCGATGACGACAAGGTCGTAAGCTCCCCAGTTGAAGGTGGATAGGTCGTGGCCGTCGACCTCGCCCCGCTCGCGGGAGAGGTCGGTGTGGGATAGCACGTGATAGCCAAAGCGGTCTTCGTCGAAGGGGTTGAGCGTGCTGTTCGATTTGTAAACCGTCCAGTTGCGGCGGAGTTTCTTAGGGCAGAGAACAAGGACGCGTTCATTGCGCAGCTCGAAGAATTTGATGACCGCGAGGGACGTGTAGGTCTTTCCGAGGCCAACTGAATCCGCGAGGATGCAGCCATTGGTGGAAAGGATCTTATTGATCGCTGCCTTGGCCCCATCTTTTTGGAACGAGTAAAGGGCTTTCCAGATGCCGGTGTCCGGAAGGGCGGCGCGGCTGAGAGTGTCTTCAAGATTGCCCGCGTCTTCGAGGTAGTGCCGGAAGAGATGGAAAAGGGTGAGAAAGTAGATGAACTCGGGGGTGTTGTCCGAGTAGAGGCGATCCAGTTCAGCGAGGACCTTGTCGCGGACGTCGGTAGTGACTGAGGAGTCAGTCCACAGCTCATCGAACCAGGCCTTGAGGTCTTCGACGTCGCGACGGGAGTCGGCCGCGATGTTCAGTTCGACGTTGTTGCCAGAGGTTTTGAGCCCAAGCCCCGGTACAGTGAAGTTCGAGCTACCTAGGAGGGCGTGCGAGGATTCGCCATTCTGAATGTGGTAGAGCTTTCCATGGAGGAAACTGGAGCGAGTAATGGAGCGAATTTCGACCTTGTTGCGGATCCAGGCGGCGCATTCGCGGGCGATCTGTTTTTGGGAAAGCTGGTTGCCGAGCTCCATGGACTGTCCATCGGGCCCTAAGGTGAACTGACGGGCTTGCTTCTGGTCCTTGTCCAGGCTGGAAACGGAGGTGGGCTCGCCAAACAGAAAGCGGAGGTGGTCGGCGCTTTCGAGCTGGGTCTTCAGTGCCGCGTAGGCGTGGACCGTGAAGTAAGCTGAGACAAACGAGAGGTCGCTGTCGTCACGAATGTGCTGCTTGAGGAAGTCGCCTGCAGCGCCGCGGGAGCGGTTGTCGAAGATCGAGGATTGGAGAGTTGGCGGTGATGTGCCGGGCATGAGCTTCAGGGGAGTCAGGAAATCGGTTTGAGGGGAGGTCTAGCGTGCTAAGCAGGGTGGGACATCCGTAGGGGGTGAGAAAACGAGATAAGGTTAGGGAATGAATTTCACGCCGGCGAGAGTCCAGCCGGTGAGATCGGTGGCGACATGGATATCTGGCTGAGGGCGGAATATGAAAATGGTTCTCGGGGCTGTGTTGCCCTTCGCCGTCGTGTAGGGCTCACGGCGGTAGCCGGTGACGATCCCAGAGAGGAATGCGGCCTCGGCCTTCCGACGGTGGAAGTGGATGGGATGACCGATGACGGCTTCAGCTCGGTCGACCGAGACGCGCCAGTGGCCCGACTCCATGACGCCGGGAGTGGTTTCTTTGGGCTGGGGATAATCGGGTCCTTCCTGATTAAGAAGGTGAAGGATTGGCATGCTGAGAGCATGGGAGAGCAACTCGGGTGGGGTCAATGATGAGTGCGGGGAAATGCGGGTTGCGGTAGAGTCGGGGCATGAAAAGGCAACCGATCCTTCTCTGCCCTGTTCCTCTATCTGAGGCCCTTTCGAGAAAGTGGCTGGGCGAAGAGGGTGTCAGGAAATTCCGTGGAGCCGGTAATGTGTAGACTGGCCAGCGCTTGATGCTTGAGGCTATTGAGGAAGCGAAACGATGCCGATACCCCAATGGGGATTACCCCCCGGCGGAGGAGTTGCTAAACACCGGGCCGAGTCAAGGCAAGGGCGGCATCCTGACCTAGAGGCCCTCGCCCTCGGAGGTGGAGGGGTAAAGCAGTTTTCCACCCATCCCAATACCCAGCCCTGAAGTGTTGCAGGCTTGCTGGCCATTCAGCCTTGCTGCCTTTGGCGGCGAAGAGGGAGAAGAAGCATTAAAACACTGCCGGGCCTACCTATTCTTAAAGCCCTGCCGATCCAATTCAGCAAATAAGTTTCGGACAATGGTTTCCGCGCCCGCGTAGCCGTGGGCAGCCGAGTTGCGGTACTCCGCGTCGGCGATAATGGCACCGGTTTGCGGATCAATGAACTCCATTTCCATCCGAAGTATGTAGGTCACAAAGTCCCATCGCCAAGTGTCGCCATAGACAACGGCTACGTGGTCGTTCGTCTTCCTTCTGGATTCGGTCAGGCGAAAGCCGCGCTGTCGCAGCTCACCGGTGATCGCGCTCCTGATAGCGGCATCTCCAGAGTAACCGGGCCTGGCCTCGACGGATGCTGTTTGGCGGGAACTGATCGAAGCGGGATTGCCTCCGACTTCATAGGTTGTAGCACAGGAAGAGAGTAGAAATCCCAAAGCCAACCAGAAGAGTCCTTTTGCCATTGTATTCATCGGTGACGAATGTGGCCTCTGCCGGACCACCGGGGAAAGGGGAAAATCACGAAGGGGTGGCAGCGGTCGCTCAAACCACCGCCTTGAGGAGAGTCCCGGGAACGAAAGCCGACAGGTCGAAAACAGCATCTCTGCTGTTGTCTGTTGGGACGATCCGGAAGAACTTCTCGCCATCCTCCCGAGGGTGGAGGTTGAGGTAGTGCCGGCGGACGATGGATTCCGAGTTCCCTGTCTGAAGAGCCGACGTTTCTCGCGAAAGCCAGAGACACGAGTTTCTCGCCGTTGGCGAGCGAATCATGGGCATCTTCGCGGTGGTCTTCCAGAAGGAGGGGGATGGAGTCGCGGGCTTCGGCTTCGGTGGAGCCTTACTCGTTCCCCTCGGAATACTCAGTGGTGAAGGCAAGGAACCTTCTCAAATTCAATCTTCGTTGTGTCCGCAATCTCTTGGAAATCTAGTGCGACTCAAGCCACGGCATCTTGCAGCACTTCGGGATGTTTGATGGCGATGGCGATCAGCATGCGGGCCGCGCCGGAGGGTTCGCGCTTTTTCTGCTCCCAACTGCGCAGGGTGCTGATGCCGACACCGAGCAGTTCCGCAAATTCCCCTTGGGTCATGCCAAGGGTGTGGCGGGCTTGGGCGACTTTGCTTTTGGCTTTCCACTCCCTCGCTGACTTCCGGCGTTGGGATTCGGCATTCACCTCGATTCGGGCATAGGAGCCATCGGCCTTTTTCTCCATCTGGAAGACTCTGGAAGGGATGCTTTCGCCGCGCTCCAAGGCATCCTTCCTCGTCTTGAGATCGGCGGGAGTTGGGAGCTGGGATTTGGACTTGGTGGTGGCTCGTTTCGCTTTCATGGCTTCTTGCTTTTGAGTTCCTTCAATCGGGCTTGGCTGAGGTTCTCAGCTTCGTTCTTGGCGTAGATGTCGAGGAGTAGGATGCGGTGGTCATCGGTGACCCAGTAGTAGATCACCCGTGCGCCGCCTCGTTTACCGTGACCTTTGGCAGCCCAGCGAAGCTTACGGCAGCCGCCAGAGCCGGGAATGACGTCGCCGGAATCGGGCTGTTCCATGAGCTGGACCTGGATTGCGAAGATCCCCTCATCACCGATCAGGCGGAGTGCTTTCTCGGTGAACTTGGGATCTTCCTCAAAGATCACGGTCGGATTCTAGGTCGAGATTTGTTTTCTTCAAGGTAATACTAAGTATGATTTCGTGGGCTGAGTGGGCGTGTTCCGTCAGACCGCCTTCAGGTGGCTTGGGACGTCGATTTCTGGCTCGGGAGCGATCACGGCTTGGCGGCGAGCTGGCTCAGGCACAATCCTGAAGAACGTGGAGCCTTCTTCCCGGCTGTGGGCATTCAGGTAATGCCGCCGGACAATCGATTCCGAGTTCCCTGCCTGAAGCGCTGCGTCTCCAACGGATCGATGAAGGGCAACGTGGTAGGAAATGAAGGAGTGGCGGGCTTCGTCGTGATCGAGCTTGAAGTGTTTGCGGACCATCTTTGCCATGCGATCGAAGTTGGTGGGAATGGTCGGTAGCGGCGCGATCTGCAGCCAAGCCGCGAGATTGTTGGAAATGGTGACGTGGCGCTCATGCCCGGTTTTCGAGACCTTGGCAGGAATCGTGATGGTCTTGGTCTTGAGATTGACCAGCGCCTTCTCCTGACCATTCATCCGCTCAATCTCACCGGGGCGGAGTCCGGCAAAGTAGAGAAGCGCGTAGTAGCGGAGCATGACGCCACCCTTCCAGCGTGACAGGGCGCGGAACAGGCGGAGAACATCCTCGGGGCTGGTAGTGGCGGGCTTGGCTTCCTGCTCTTCCCTCACCTGCCTTGCCGAGAACTTGCGGATCGTTGTGACGGGGTTCTCAAACGCGAAGGGGCGGTTGCTGGCGACATCCGCCACCGTGGACCACTCGAAGAACGAGTGGAGGATGTTGCGGTAGTTGTTCCAAGTCTTGCGAGTGGCCTTGTTGGTGCCGTCCTTGGCTCTCAAGCCACGCAGGAACTTCTCGACCGCCTGAGCGGTGACTTCATGGGTCAGTGGGTTGTCGGTTTCACGAAGGAACTGATCGAGGACGCTCTTGATGCCCTTGAGGGAACGCTCACGGATGGCGTCACGCTCCCGGTCGTCGCGGTAGAGAGCCATGGCATCACGAAGGCGGATCGTGAATTCCGGCGGGCGATGGTGGCGAAGAAAGAATTCGAGGGCTTCGTCGAGGGTGTAGGTCGAGCCGAGACGATCAAAGGCTTTCACGGCCTGATCGAGCTGGTCGTCGGTCAGCGGGCAAAGCATGAGTCGCTGCTTGCGCCCCTCGTTCTTCAACTCGACCCGCTTCAAAGCGGCAAAGGCTTCGGCCTTTTCGAGTTTGGAGTACTGCTTCCGCTGCCACTTGCCGTTCTCTTTCCAGCCTTGAACCAAGTAGGACGAATAGCCCTTGGAATCCACGTGAGGGCGGATAGTAATCTCCGAAGATGAATTCTTCGCCGCAGTCACTCGTGTTCGCTTCGTCTTCCTGCCCATGCCTGCAACTAGCCGCATTGGGAGCGTTATTTCAAGCATCTATTGCAGGAACTGTAACAGGAAAAACCTAGAACCCCTCATTGGTGGCGCTTGCCGTCAGGCTCATAACCTGAAGGTCATCGGTTCAAATCCGGTCCCCGCCACCAATGAAGGCCACGGTTTCCATACCGT
>NZ_JBATWY010000002.1:0-3338 GCF_049672945.1 Haloferula sp.
CTCGTCGCATCCTGGGGCTGGAGAAGGTCCCAAGGGTCCGGCTGTTCGCCGGTTAAAGCGGCACGCGAGCTGGGTTCAGAACGTCGCGAGACAGTTCGGTCCTCTATCCTCTGTGGGCGCAGGAAAACTGAGGGGTTCAATTCCTAGTACGAGAGGACCGGAATTGACGAACCTCTGGTGCACCGGTTGTCGTGTCAACGGCATGGCCGGGTAGCTAAGTTCGGACTAGATAAGCGCTGAAAGCATCTAAGCGCCAAGCTATTCCCAAGATGAGTTTTCCCTGAAGGATCGTGGAAGACGACCACGTTGATAGGGTGTAGGTCGAAGTCTGGTAACAGGCGTAGCCGAGCACTACTAATCATCCGTCTGGCTTGATTCCTCTTTTCTTTTCGAAGTCGATTGTGATTTCCAAAGGACTGTGAGGCTCGTCGATCATCAGAAATGATCGGTCAAGTGAGCAAGGAAAGGGACAGGATGGACAAACAGAATAAATCTCCATGTGGATGCCAGAGAGTGGGCGAAAGCCCGCCTGACGGCGGGAGTGCCGAGTAAAAAGTGATGAGTAGAAAGTGCTGGTGCGCTGGAACTGGTCACGACAAGCGAGGCACGATTGACATAAGATTAACTAAGGTAATTAGAGGAGGCGTTTCAGTTTCCCGATGCCCTTGATGTTTGAACATTGAGACATTGGAAAAGTGAACATTGAGGCGCGAAGCGCCTCCTCTGGTGACCATAGCGCGGTGGAACCACCCGGTCCCATTCCGAACCCGGAAGTGAAACACTGCAGCGCCGATGGTAGTGGGACGATAGGTCCTGTGAGAGTAGGTCGTCGCCAGGTCTATGCCCGGCATCTTCAGATATGAAGATGCCGGGCTCTTTTTTGTACGGCATGCTCGTTGAACCAGAAAGCCCCTTAACTGCCGCCTCGGCTCTCTGCCAATCCTGCCGATTTGCGCTATCCGCTTGAGAATCGTAAGCGGGGTAAACGCGTGCCCCTTGACAGCACTCAGGCGGAGCGGTCGCGACGGGGAGCGTTCCTGCGGGCGGCGGCGATGCGGGCGGGCGTAAGCGAGGCGATAACTTCTGGGTCGGTGACGCCGGGAAGGGCGGTCAGTAGCTCCTTGAGGTAGGCCTCGACGGGTAGGTCGTGGAGCTTGCAGTTCTCGACCAAGGTGTAAATCGCCGCTGCGTGGTGGCCGGCGTCCTCGCTGCCGAAAAACAGCCAGTTCTTCATGCCCAGCTTCACCGGGCGCATGCCGTTTTCGACCTCGTTGTTGTCGATCTCGAACCGACCATCCTCAAGGTAGCGCTCGAATTTCGTCCAATGCCTCAGGGCATAGCCCAGCGCCTTTCCGGTCGGCGTCGATGGCCGGTGTTTGGGCAGCATGATGCGCATCATTCGACCGATGCGACGCACTAACGGGGCGCTTTGCCACGTGCGCACGCTCTCGCGCAGGGCGGGTCCGGCCTTCTTCTCGCGCAGCTCCGCTTCGATCCGATAGAGTTGTTTGAACAGGCGAACGATGAGCGCCGCATCACGACAGGGTCCCAACTTGAGCGAGTCGGTGAAGCCGCGACGGATGTGTGCCAGGCAGGCGATGAGCTTCACCTCGGGATGCGAGCGGGAGTAGGACTCGTAAACTGTGTAGCCGTCGCATTGCACGTGCCCGCTGAAATGCCTGCCGAGGCATTCGGCGAGTTCGGCGCGGCTCCGGCCCACGCCCCAGTGGTAGAAGACGCCGCCGCCCGGGCGCCTTACCTGCCAGAGGTAGCCGGTCCATGATTTACCGGTGCCGGGGCGCAGGTAGCGCACGGTGGTTTCATCAACTTGGAGGTAGTCGTTGGCGCGGACTTCCGCGTGGATGGCCTCGACGACGGGAAGCAGAAGGCCGATGGCTTTGTGAATCCAGTGGATGATCAAGTCGCGCGGGATGCCCAGCCCGGCCCGCAGGAAGATACCCTGCTGGCGGTAGAGCGGGAGGTGGTCGATGTATTTGGCAACTAACAGTAGGGCGAGCAGCGCCGCGGAGGGAAGACCTCCAACCAACGGCGTGGCAGGTGCCAGGGCTACTACTGGCGGCAGTTCGCGGGCGCTCTTGCGTCGAAAAACGGGTCGCACGGTGCGCTTGAGAAAGTATTTCGCGGGTACCACGTCGAGCTGATCGGTGACTTTCTCGCCGATGCGCTCGAAGTCGTCGGGGTTCTCGCGGACAAGGTCGGGAATGATCTCGGTGGTCTCCACCAACAGTTTGTCCAGCCCGGTAATGCGCGAGCGGTGCCCGCCGCGCTTGCGCTTTTTCTTACCGTCGTCTTTTGCGGCCCCCTCCGGTTCGTCCGCGCCGGAGGAGGCCTGGTCTTTTCCCGGCGCGTCGGCCTCACCATCGCCGAAGAGCAACCTAAGCTGCGCGTCGTCGATCTTGTCGCTCTTCGAGCCGAAGAGCTGGCGGGTCAGGAAGTCGACCTTCTGCTTGAGAAGCTCTATCTCCTGCGCCTGGCGCGCGATGGTTTGCTCCGGAGTTTCGATGGCTGATGGAAAGCACGCGGCGGGCCAACTACTAGATCCAGTGTAGTTCAGGCGGACTTATTTCCACCCGGTTCGTCACGCTCGTACCAGGGTCGCATTTGCGCACCGCGCAGGTCGATGCCGTCGAGCAGGAGCTGCAGCGCCTCGGGAGCCAGCGACAGGCTCCGCGAACCCGGAGACGGTGATGGCCACGAGAACGTGCCTGTCTCGAGCCGCTTGGCCAGGACGCACACGCCGGTGCGGTCGTAGTAAAGGATCTTCAAGCGGTTGCGGCGTTTGTTGGTGAAGGCGAACATGGCGCCGTCCTCCAGTCCGCGCGCGACGAGTTCGCGGGCGATGGCGGAGAGTCCGTTGAAGGACTTGCGCATGTCGTGGGGCTCGACGGCGAGATAGACGCGCACTCCGGCGGGGAACCCGATCATTGTAGTCCCTCCTTTTCGCGGCGCAGGGTTTCGATGAGGCGAGCGGCGAGCGGAACCTGGCTATCGTCGGCGATGACGACGCGCAGCCCGCACTCGAACTCGACGCGCATCTGGCGGTCGGAGCGGTGGGTGATCTCGATCTCGACGAAGGTCACGTCGGCGACGCGCCACGGCTTGGGTATGGATTTCTTGGCCATCCGGCCAGCGTGGAACCGGACCGGCTAGGAAACCAGATCTCAGCAAGGTGCGAGTTTACCCCGCTTACCACCAACAAACGCCACAACCGCCTGAAGATCCTCTACTACGACCGCACTGGCGTGTGCGTCCTGGCCAAGCGGCTCGAGACAGGCACGTTCTCGTGGCCCTCACCGTCGCCGGGTTCGCGCAGCCTG
>NZ_JBATWY010000003.1:0-6546 GCF_049672945.1 Haloferula sp.
CGGCAGTAGCATCAGCATTCCGCCACCCGACCCACGGCACCTGAGATACGAGCGACGAAGTCGCACAAACCATTGGCAGGCAATCACTCACTCCTTAGCTTGACGCGATTGGGTAGCGGGTTGTCCACCCACGCCTTGTTCGCATCTTCATTTTTCTTCGGGTTGGTCCTTGAGTATCGCGACGATCTCGAACCCTGTGTCCTCAAGAATCAAGTTGGCAATGTCCTGAAGCCAGAGATTGACCCAGTGATCGATGGCCTCTGTCTCGTAGTCCGATTCGATCCGGCCTGTGACGAACCTCGCCATCGCTTGAACGCGCCACCCTCCTTCGTCGCTGTCAATGGACGATTGATCGCAGGTGACCTTCGCAACCTTGGTGACTTGGTTCATCTGGTTCAGTAGGCTGTCTCTCCGCGATCTCGTCCTCGCGAAGAACCCAGACGGTCGCGCCCACACAAGGGTGTTGAACTCGACGAAATAGGGATTCGCACGAACCAAGGAAGCTGCCGGGAATGGCTGCCGAATCACCTCGAAATATCCGTCGTCGAAATCGGTGACCCGACATCCAGCATCGCGGAACCGCTGCTTAATTCCCTCGTTGTCGATCTGGTCGTCCTCGCTCATCGGTGATCTCCTCTACGATCGGGTATACCACCAAGAGTAGCCCGCCGCACCGAGTGCAGCGATCCCAAGGACGATGTCAAGGATGGTGCCGTTCTGGATACCGACCAACAACAAGCCCGCACCCGTGAGAAGCAACCAGACGAAGCCGATCACGCGTGCGACGGTCTTATCGACGTTCATCGCTGCGCCAAACGCTACCACCGCGAGTCCAAGCCGGATCACATAGCTCATCGGCTTGAGTGCCACGAGCGCACCGAGAAGTGGGGTATCAAGGAAGGCAGTGAAATCAGGGATCATTCTCTTGCGAACGTCTGAGGCATGGCGCGACGCCCCCAATGGCGGCGCTCCCGTGTCCTCGTTGACGGTAGAAAAGCACCAAAAAGGATTTTCAACAAGGCCGCTGGTAGGCGTCGCTATCGCCGGCTTGTTCGCCGACTCTTTGAGCAGCGCACACGAAGTGAAGCTACGGAGCCAAGCCGAGTATGGTGCTCCGCTGGAAGTCTCCGGATATCCCGGAAATCGAGTTCTTCTGTGTATCAATCGTGACTGAACTCTCCGGGTCGTGGATTGCGTCGATCAGATACGAGTCTCCCATCAGGATTCGGACATGACCCGAGAACGTGAAATGCATGTCAGCATCGTCGATGCGGCGGTCTGCCCAGATCTGGAGATTCCCGAAAACGGATGGTGAATCCGGTCGGATCGTGGTTTCCGGCGGGCCTTCAATTTCCGTTTTCGTCGATTGCCTTGCCGTGACTGAGTCGTCTGAACACGCCGAGATAAGAACTCCCCCTGCAACTGCGATCGCCCGTCTGAGAATGCGATGGTGTTGTTTCATGGCGAACGTCGAAGTCCTCTCACACCTGCCCGAGGGCGAGGCTTCGACTGCTGGTTGGGGGTTGAATTGTCATGACGGTTTGAACTCGCAGCGGGGCAGGTGTTGAGAGCGACGCCTTGTTCGCGTTTGGTTTTCCTCCATTAGCGGAGAGTACAATCCAAACGAATGCTATTGCA
Source organism: Haloferula sp. (assembly GCF_049672945.1). NCBI lineage: Bacteria > Pseudomonadati > Verrucomicrobiota > Verrucomicrobiia > Verrucomicrobiales > Verrucomicrobiaceae > Haloferula > Haloferula sp. Next base: position 1,639 of record NZ_JBATWY010000003.1, read on the forward strand.
ACTAGTCCCGCACCAACTCCTAAAGCTATTCCTGAGGCGTAGAGGCAGCGTTCCGATTTCTTGAACTTCGAGTTCCGCGTCTCCTCCTCCTGTCGAATAAGACTTTCGAGATTTGGATCTCCGCGATCAATCAGCTTGATAGCCCGGAAGTGGTGGAACATCCCATCAGAGGCCAAGAACCTGTGCCAGAGAGCAAATGCGATAGAAAATCCGAAAATCACCGGCGCAAGAGCTATGATGATCTTCAGAGCTACGGAACCGGCGATCACCTCAGTGGCAATGGTCTGCTCAGAGCTTTTGGTGACAAGCACGAAACCAAACGCTGCTAGGCCAAGAGATGAGATCCGGAGAAGTTCAGCACCAAAGCCAAGAAATCGATCATGCAACGCTAAATCGTGACGATATCGATCCTCTGGTATCTCACCAGAACTCCCCGCTAATGGGCCTAGAGGCGGTCGGTTAGGGCTCATGGTAAGGCTTGGGGCAATCTTTTCTCGCGAACGTTAGATGTGGACGCGCGCCCCGATGGCGGCGCTTGCGACTAAAGGGAAGCAGATTGAAGCACTCTCGGCAACCTCCAACAAAGCCGCTGATTGGCGTCGCTGTCACACGCCTTTATAGGACAACCGGACTTATTCATCAAGCCGGGCGATGAGGCCCGGAACGAGGCCGTTCGACTGCGCCCGGATTGTGAACAAGTCCGTCGCCGACACAGCATTTTATTCACATCTTCCGTCATTTTCCTACCATGAATCTCCACGCCTCTGCCGACCATGACTGTCTCACGACATTCACTACAATGAATAAGAACAAGGTGTCAGGTCGGCAGAGCGTGGTTTGTTCAACAACGACTCCTCAGTGGTTGTCACCTATGACATTCCTATAAAGCCGCCGCCAGAGCAAGCCCGCGTGTCCCAACCCCAATAACATGACATCATGAAACACCACCGATTCATCGGCATCGACCGTTCCGACTCGACTCTCGACTTCTGCATCCTCGATGCCTCGGGAGAATTCCTCAGGCACTCGAAAATCAGTTCCTCACCCGAGTCACTGCTTCCCTGGGTCCTCGAACTCCAAAGCGACCTACCGCCGGATTCCGACATCAGCCTCTGCATCGAGCAACCCTGCCAGAACCTCGTTCACTTCTTTAGCCAGTTCGATTTCCTGCGCCTCTACCTAGTCAATCCCGCCGTCATCAAGAAGTATCGGGAAAGCCTAAGCGCCTCGCGCGCCAAGGACGACCGCCGCGACGCCCGCGCTCTCGCCCATTTCGTCCACGAACGCCATGCCAGACTCGATCCATGGGCACCGGTCGATCCACTCGCCAGCCAGATCGCCATGTTTTCCGAGAAACGCAGGCAGCTCGTCGGAGTCCGTACCTGCCTCACCAACAAGCTTACTCAGGCCCTCAAGGATTCTTTCCCACAAGCCCTGGACCTTGTCGGTCGTGACATCTTCACCCCGCTCGCCTGCGCCTTCCTCACCAAATGGCCGAACCTCGCGGCACTATGCAAAGCACGCCCCTCGACTATCAGCCAGTTCTACTACCAGCACAGAAGCCGGCGCGCGGAGATCATTGAGAAACGCCTTAGTATCATCGCCAACTCCGTCCCCCTTTGCACCAACAAGCCGATCCTCGAAGTTTATACCGAACTCATCCTCGGACTCGTACGCCAGATCAGCACCATCCAGATCAGCATCAGGCGTTTCGACAAACTTATCGAAGAGAGCACCGACAAGCACCAGGATGCGAGGATTTTCAAAACCCTGCCCGGAGCCGGAGCCGCCCTGTCTGCCCGCCTGCTCGGCTTTTTTGGCAGCGACCGATCCAAGTATTCCGCCGCCGACGACATCCAGAAGCACAGCGGAGTCGCCCCGCTTACCAAACAGAGTGGAAAGATGCATTTCGTCCACAGGCGCTACGCCTGCAACAAGTTCTGGCGACAGACCTTCGTCGAATGGGCCGCCCAAACCGTCATAAAATCCCTTTGGGCCAAAGCCTACTACCAGCAGCAGAAAGACAAAGGCCAGCGACACCAGACCATCCTTCGCGGGCTTGCCTATAAATGGCAACGGATCCTCTTCCGCTGCTGGAAGAACCACGAAGTCTATAACGAAAAGCGCTACCTCGAAGTTCTGAGAAAAAGATCCAGTCCGCTCCTTCCCATCATCGCCGAAATCCGCAAAACCAAACCAAAATTCTGTGAACAATTTCAGTAAAAATCACTTGTCAGTCCGCCTCAGTGGTTTGTTCTGCATGTTTTGGATTCACGCTATTTCGATATAGAGGCTTCCATCATCCCTCAGTTCTGAATGCCGAACTCCAGATGGATCGAGCTTCTTCGGTGTGAAATCGCCGATTGAGCTGAACCTTGGTCGGGTGAGAATGATCTCTGATCGATATTGGTCACCGCGAGGAAGAAACCATGTCGTGCAGGCTACACTAATTCCGAGCTTAGTAGTTTCGATGCCGAATGGTTCAATTCCGTCAAAGGCATATGAACTCGGCAGACAACTCAATCGGTCCTTCCAGAAAATCCCACCGAGTGACTTCCACGCGTCCTGCGGGATCTCAGATATCGGATACTGCTTCATCTGGATTTGCGTGGTGGTCGAGTCCAATTCTTTGGCAGAACGTCAAAGGACACGCGCGCCGGAATAATGGCGGCGCGTCCGAAACAGATTGAAAGTAGTAATCATGAAAAAACAAAAACAACAAAACCGCTGTGAGGCGTCGTGTGATCCGTCTTGTTCGCCTTTCTATTTGTTCTCGGAGTGCCAGCCGCCCAATAACGTGAGAAGTTTATTCATGCTCGCAAGGTCGGAAACGTGGGCATTTGGGAAGATGATCAATGGTCGCCCTGTGTTACCAACCTACGAAGAAAACCCTCCAATTCTCTATTGGGCTCCGCTACCTATCCCAGATCGTTATCCGAGAGATATGAATCAAGCGATGAATACTCAAAATCCACATCCTGCCATGCGGATTCCTTCTCCGCCGCCCGAGTGTAGCGAAGAAACGAGTTTAGGTGATCCCGCAAGTATGCGGCGTGCTCAGTCACGTATCCATGTTTTACGTGAAGGCATCGGTCTAGCATGTCGTAAACTTGCGAGCTGCTTCCATATTCCAGTTTCTTCATTTCAGGCGAACGTCTGAGAAATGGCGGCACCGTCCCTTACGACGCCACTCCGATTCTCGTTGCCGGATAGAACCACCAAAATGGAAATTCAACAAGGGCGCTGTAAGGTGTCGCCATCTTCGACTTTATAGCACAACCGGACTTATTCATCAAGCCGGGCAAGGGGCCCGGAACGAGGCCCACCGCCTCCGCCCGGATTGTGAACAAGTCCGTCGCCGACACAGTCTTTGTTTCCATCATTCCTTCCTTTTCCTCAACATGAATCTCCACGCCTCCGCCGACCATGACTGATCTTCGACATTCGCTCCAACGAATAAGAACAAGGTGTCAGGTCGGCGGAGCGTGGTTTGTTCTATAACGACTCCTCAGTGGTTGTCGCCAATGACATTCCTATAAAGCCGTCGCCAGAGCAAGCCCGCGTGTCCAACCCTAATAAAATGACATCATGAAACACTACCGATTCATCGGCATCGACCGCTCCGACTCGTCCCTCGACATCTGCACTCTCGATGCCTCTGGCGAAATCCTAAGCCAGTCGAAAATCAGCTCCGCCCCCGAAGCCATGCTTCCCTGGGTGCACGATCTCCAGAAAACCCTTCCTCCCGGATCCGCAATCGCCGTGAGTATCGAGCAACCCTGCCAGAACCTCGTCCACTTCTTCAGCCAGTTCGACTTCCTGCACCTCTACCTCGCCAATCCCGCCGTCATCAAGAAATACCGCGAAAGCCTCAGCGCTTCACGCGCCAAGGACGACCGGCGCGATGCCAAAGCCCTCGCCCTTTTCGTCCACGAACGCCATGCGAAGCTCGATCCATGGACACCGGTCGACCCGCTCGCCAGCCAAATCGCCATGTTTGCCGAGAAACGCAGGCAGCTCGTCGGCGTCCGCACCAGCCTCACCAACAAGCTCACCCAGGCCCTCAAAGACTCCTTCCCACAAGCCCTCGACCTCGTAGGGCGTGACATCTTCACCCCGCTCGCCTGCGCCTTTCTCACCAAATGGCCGACCCTCGCCGCCCTACGCAAAGCCAAGCCCGCCACCATCAAAAAGTTCTACTATACTCATGGAAGTCGTCGATCCGAAGCCATCGAAAAGCGCCTAGCCATCATCGCCAACTCCGTCGCCCTCTGCACCGACGAATCGATCCTCGCGGTCCATGCCGAACTCATCCTCGGACTCGTCCGCCAGATCAGCACCATCCAGAACACCATCAAGCGCTTCGACACGCTTATCGAAGAGCGCACCGACGAGCACCAGGACGCCAGGATCTTCAAGACCCTGCCCGGAGCCGGGGCCGCCCTGTCCGCCCGCCTGCTCGGGTACTTCGGCAGCGACCGCGACAAACACGATAGTTCCGCCTCCATCCAGAAACACAGCGGCGTCGCCCCGCTTACCAAACAGAGCGGCAAGATGCGTTTCGTTCACCGGCGCTATGCCTGCAACAAGTTCTGGCGGCAGACTTTTGTCGAATGGGCAGCCCAGACCGTCATGAAATCCCTCTGGGCCAAGGCCTACTACGAGCAGCAAAAAGCCAAAGGCCAGCGCCACCAGGCTATCCTTCGCGGACTTGCCTACAAATGGCAGCGCATCCTCTTTCGGTGCTGGAAGAACTGCGAGACCTACGACGAATCCCGCTATCTAAACGCCCTCCAGAAGGCCTCGAGCCCGCTCGTTCCCATCATCGCCGAACTCCGCAAAACCAAACCCAAATTCTGCGAACAATTTGCCTGAAATTCACTTGTCAGTCTGCCTCAGTGGTTTGTT
>NZ_JBATWY010000004.1:0-65096 GCF_049672945.1 Haloferula sp.
GGGTGACCCGGAGCTTTAACGACTCCGGAGTCTAAACGGGTGAACGATCTGCCTTGAAAGACTCAGCGCATTCGCCAAGGTCAGGTTGAGAAGGATACCGGATTGGCCAGACACGGGGAGGGAACTCAGAACTCGACTAAATGAGTTCCTTCGGATCCGCCATCAGATCCATCTGGGATCTTCGAATGAGGTTAGTCGCCACCAGATTTTTGAAGGCCGTCGTTCGGAGATGGTGCTCCTCCAATCCGAGTGTCCCGATGGCGAAGAAAAGGTGTTCCTAAAGGGAATCACGCAAATGGGCCGATTCCGGAAGGATCTGGATGAGGCCGGAATCGATGAGAAGGATGCCTTGGGTCGGGGTCTGGTGTTCCACAGTCTTCGGCGAACTTTGGCAACTTTCGTGAGTTCTGCGGGGGTAAGCCCTGCCGTGGCTCAGCAGCTACTACGACACAAGGATGTGAGGCTGACCCTTCAGCTCTATACCGATTCTCATTTGCTGGGGATGGAGGAAGGGCAGGCAAAGTTGCCGCGCATCAAATCATCCGCCAAATCATCCGCCAAAACTGGGAAAACCCGTCCAAATGTGGGCAAAGGTGTCCAAGGTGACGAGTTGAAGGAGGGGGAAGGAACCCAAGCTGAGTCCCTGATTGGTAGGGGGTTGAGCAAACCTGACCAACTTTGTCCAAGTCTGGGAATGGCGGACCGGGAGGGATTCGAACCCTCGGTACCTGATAAAGGGTACGCACCTTTAGCAAAGGTGTGCTTTCGACCACTCAGCCACCGATCCATGGAGACTTGCGTCGGGCGCAGGTTGAACCACAAGGGCCGAAGCTCGTCAATGACTGCGATATAAAAAAATCGAGGAAAGGCGAGACTTGCACGGAGAGCCCCGGGCGTGTCGCTTGATTCCACATGAACTGGTATCGAATCTTCGTCGTTGGATGGCTGCTGACGGTGGTCTCTTGCGGCCTGTTCGGGGAAAAGGAAGAGAAGAACGAGACGGCTCCCGAGGCAGCAACTGCGCCGAAGTTGGTCGGGCGGATCGCCTCGATCAATGCACCCCAGCGTTTCGTCCTCATTGAGGGCTATGGCGAATGGAAGCTGGGTGAGGGGCTGTTGCTTTCGAGTTTTGGAGGCGGGAACCAGCGCTCAGGCAGCTTGATCGCCAGCGGAGAAAGGATGGGGAGATTCGCCGCAGCGGATTGGAAATCGGGGCAGGTGGAGGTCGGCGATCTGGTTTACGCAAGGCCGCTCAGGACGGATGTTGATCCTTCGGAAGCAGAAGATTTCAGTAAAATCGAAGAGAATGGGGCTCCGCATGGAGATAATTTCGAGAAAATCGCTGATGGAACCGATTGATTTTCAGTGTTTTAAAATTTGTTATGCACAATAGGACGTTCTTTTTGCAATTTAGGTCTTGTGTAATGTCCGGTCACCTTGCTAGCTTGGTCTCCGCAATGGCTGTGCTCCCTTACATGTCCCGAAACATGAACACTACAACCAGCCATGAAATTGACCACCCCCGGTTCGAAAGGACCTAACCTGCATGCAGATGCAGACCGCCTCGCTGACTTCGTCCTGTTTACGCAACGCAGTTGCATTCTAAACCTCTCGACGGAACTCAACAAAGGCAACGTGTCGTTCCCTCAGTTCTTCCTTCTGGCCTATCTTTCCAGCGAAGAATATCTGACCATGTCGGATATCGCGAAGAAGATGGGTCACTCGACCGCCGCGGCTACTGGCCTCGTCGATCGTTTGGAAAAGTTGGGTTACGTCGAAAGGGTTCACGCCGCCGAAGACCGTCGTAAGATTATGGTTCGCATTACTCAAAAGGGTATCGAGCTTGTATCGAAGATGCGCTCTGAGATTGCGTCGGACCTCGCTGGAATCCTTTCCGAAATGGATGAGGACCAGGCGGAAGCCGTTGAGCACACGAAGCGGGCCCTAAAGAGCCGCGCCATCGCGTGAGCATCGAATCCGCTGACATAACCCCCAATTGCTGATTCGATTGCGCCCCCGTTACGTTAGTGCCGTGACGGGGGCGCTCTCCTTTTTAGACCCAGTGAGCCGGATTCCCGGCTTGCGAGTGGATTTCGTCGATCGGGTGGCCGATGTCGATGTGGATGGTGAGCGGGATGAAGTCCTGCAACGTCTGAAGCCCCATCATCGCGCCCGCGTTCGCGAGGTGTTTGGTGAAGAGGACTGGTGGCGAGCCGAGCAGGTCCACGGCTCTGCGGTGGCTGAGGTGAAGGAGGGAGGGCCGATGGAAGTGTCAGGTGTGGATGGCCTGGTCACTGCGAGCGCAGGCCAGGTTTTGGGGATCTACGTGGCCGACTGCGGTCCGATCTATCTCGCCGATCAGAGGACGGGAGCGATTGGTCTCCTCCACTCGGGGAAAGTGGGAACCAAGCTGGGAATTCTCAAGGTCGGGCTCCAACGGATGGCGGAACTCTACGGCACGCAGCCCAAGGACGTGATCGGTGTGCTGGGACCGTGCATTCGTCCGCCTCACTACGATATCGACTTTGCGGCGGAGATTGTTTCGCAGGCGGACGAGGCGGGTGTGGGAAGTTTTCACGATTGCGGCATTGATACCGCCGCCGATTTGGAGCGCTACTACAGCTATCGTATGGAGAAGGGGCGGACCGGACGACTGCTCGCCCTGATCATGCGGGAGAAAAACTGATCTGCGACTACCACCAGGACTCCATCTGCACGCCCCAGCTGAAGCCGGAGGTCTCGTTCTGGTAGTTTGGTCCGCCGACTTCCCCCTGCATGCCGTCGTTCCACAAGGCGTAGGTGACGAAAGCACGCAGGACGGGACGGGAGAAGAACTGGTCACCGAGTGCGATTTGCGGAGCGATGGTAATTTTTCCGAGTGATCCCGAGTTTCCATTGGGCGAGGTGGAGATCCAGTCGATGCCGCCTTCGAAGGCGAGGGACGCCCATTCATTGAAATACCAGATCGGTCGGACCCCGCCTGAGAGCCAGTGTTGCTCGGGGAGGTTCGATCCGAAATCAGTGTATTGATAAACGAACGCCGTTCCGAGCGAGACGCATGCCCAGGGCTTGACGATCCAATGGTCGGTCGCGCGGAACCTCCACGATTCGTTCGGGTCGGGCCTGACAAAGGTTCCAGTGGCATCGGTGAAGGTATCAAAGCCCGAGGTGAAGGTTTTGGCCGGACCGGTGCCGATTTGCAGGGAGGTCTTGTGAATGCTGTCCGGGTCGAGGAAGCCCTCTTTTGTCCTGACGATGCTGAGAGCGAAACCTTCCGAGTCCTCAGCTCTTCTGCCAAGGAAGTCCAATCCGGAGTTGGCAATGGAGTAGGTCAGTCCGACTTCGCCGGTGCCACCAAGCAGTGACCAGTCGTAGTAGCGGAGGTCGAAATTCGCTTTGCTGAAGCCGGCGGCATTGGCGGGGTCCGGCGTGGTGTACTGGTCGTAGATGGCGCTGTCCGCCCCATCGCCGATCCAGGCGAAAGCCAGCTTCCCTGGACCGAATTCGACGTCCTCGATGCCGGCGCCGCCTCCGCTCATGTCCCAGAAATAGAAGTCGTTGATGTAAATGTCATGGCGGCGGTAAAAGCGGCTGCCTGCCCAGAATTTGGCGTCGGGACGCCCGGGGAGGATGTTCCCCACGGATGCCCAGGCTTCGGGAAAAGCGATCTGGGTGTCGTTGGCCGAGCCGTAATTGTCGTAGGGGTTGTAAAAGGACATGCGGACGTTGGTCTGGGCAACGGGTCCGCTGATGCCGCCGGAGGGATTGACGAGGGAGAAGGAGTCGGGGTTGAAGAAGGTCTTTGAAAAGGCGAGTTCGCCATAGTTTTCGGCTTCATTGCCAAGCCGGTATTTCGAGACGCCGGGCAGCCCGAAGGCGACCTGGGGACCACCGTCATTGCTTCGGCCGTAGCCGGCCCGGAAGTAGCCGCTGATGTCGATGAAGCCTTCGAGAATTTCTTCGATCCGTGCATTGAGGGCCTCTTCAACATCGGGTCGACGGCGGAAGTCTCGGGACTCGGTGTTGCTCCGGAACGACTCCCGGACGTCGTCTAACAACTCACGACGCTGATTATCGGGGATTGAGTATTGATCTTCGGTGGCCTGTGAAGGTGGGGCCATCACCTCCAGGTCCTCCTGGATTTCGGTTTCGGCAGGGGTCGGCGCGGGCGGAGGCGCAGGCGCTGGTTGGCTTGTTTTGTTTTCCAGTTCCTTGATGCGGGCCTCGAGTTGATCAATCCGGTTTTCGTAGTCGTTGCGGATGGCGTCGAGTTCCTTGCGTAATTCGGCGGCCAATTGATCATTCTCGGCGAGTCCGAGGCCGGGGATCGAGAAAAAGATCAGGCACGTGAACAGGGTTTTGGGACGGATGATCACGATAGAGAGAACACTGCTACGACTCTGGATGGTCAAGTCGCAAGTCGATGGGCTTTTCAGGCTCATCTGGCCTCTCGTGGGAGATGAAGGATTGCTCAAGAGGTGAAGACTGCAGAGGATGGCGCAGGATTTTTCATGAGTGCCTCAATCGAAGTCACGGCTCCGGCCAAACTGAATTTGTCACTGCGTGTGCTTGGGCGTCGGGAAGATGGCTTTCACAGCATCGATTCATTGATGGTGAGTCTACCGGGCTTGCATGACCGTTTGCGATTTCAGGGGGCGGCGGAAGATGTCTTTACCTGCAATGCGGCCGGGGTTCCGGCAGATCAAAGCAATCTGGTGATCAGGGCGTTGACGGTGTTCCGCCGGGAGACCCGGATGACGACACCGCTGGCCATTCATCTGGAAAAAAACGTGCCTCACGGGGCAGGCCTCGGTGGTGGTAGCAGCGATGCCGCCGCGACGCTACGGGCCTTGGATCGGATTCATGGAACGAGCCTGAGCCACGAGCGATTGTGCCGGATAGCCGCCGAGATTGGTTCGGATATTCCGTTCTTTCTTGGGGCTCCTGTCGCGCGCGTCGGTGGTCGGGGTGAGCGGGTGGAAGAGGCTCCTGCTTTGCCGCGAATGTCGATCCTGCTGCTCAAGCCGAGCTTCGGAGTTTCGACGCCAGAGGCCTACAAGCATTGGAAGGATTCAGAGGAGCTGCCAGGAATCCCTTATGAACCTCAGTGTTTCGAGTGGGGTGAGTTGGTAAACGATTTGGAGCGACCCGTCTTTCAAAAGCACCTGTTCCTTGCGGAGATGAAGAAATGGCTTTTGGAGCAGAGGGGGGTAAGGGGAGCTCTGATGAGTGGTTCAGGTTCCACGATGTTTGCCGTACTTCGAGGTGTGGAGGATGCAAGTTGGATCATTGAATCCGCTCATCGAGAGCTGGATCCAAAGCTGTGGGCCTGGGCGGGTGAGGTGGGGGGTTGATTGATTCGGGGATTGGACTAGGATGGATTGGATGAGATTTTCTCTGTTTTTCACCGTCTTTTTCTGGGTCGCCGGGTTCGTGGTGTCGGCACAAGATGTTCCAGACGCGCCCCCGCCGATTAGTGAAGACAAGGAGATCGAGCGCTTGCGTGCGCTGGTTCCCGCCCTGGAGGACGCGCAGGCGTATCTGGAGGATTTGCGCAAGCAGGCCGAGGCGATGGATACTCCTGAGGACCGCGCGGAGATCAACAAACTGGTGGATACCCAGCGCGAACGGGTCGTCCAGTTGCGGGAAAATTTCAGAACCCTTGCGACGGGGGTTGAGAATGATCGCTATCTTTCCAAGGCGGAGGAGTCGGTTTCCTGGCAGGAGAATCTCGAGGATATCATTGCTCCGATCAGTAATGGCGTGCGGGAATTGACCGCCGGTCCCCGCGAGATGGATGAGCTTAGAAAGGAGCTCGCGCTTTGGAAGGATCGCCGGGATTTGAGTGCGGCGGCTCTCGGTCGTATTGACGAGTTAATTGCTCTAGCAGATTCGGAGGTGATCAAGGAGGAGTTGGAATCAGCGAGGAAGCTCTGGGCCAGTCGAAGCTCTGAGGCAGAGAGCCAGTTCCAGGTTTTCAGTCAGCAGATCGAGGAGCGCGAGGCGAACAGCCCGACGACTTGGGAGGCGGTTTCCGGGGCGATGGCGGATTTCTGGCGCAGCAAGGGGATGAATCTGATCATCGCGCTTGTCGCCTCCGTGGGAGTTTTTTTTCTTACCAGAGCGCTTTACCGGCAGTTCAAACGAGTGAGTCCCGTTCATCGAAGGAAGAGAAACTCACTGGCGACCCGGTCGGCGGACCTTCTTGCGGCCATCCTGTCGGTGGTGTTTGCGATTCTGGCGGCGGTGGCGGTCTTTTATTTCAGGGGCGACTGGCTGCTGCTCACGCTTTCAGCGGTATTCATCGTTGGAGTTCTCTGGGCCTCCAAGCAGGCGATCCCGCCTTACATTGAACAGATCAAGATGATCCTGAATATTGGATCCGTGCGCCAAGGGGAGCGGCTCATCTACAATGGCATTCCATGGCGGGTCGATCGGTTGAACTTCTTCTGCGATTTCACCAATCCGAATCTGATGGGAGGGCACTTGAGGCTTCCTGTTCGTGATGTCATGCCTCTCCACTCGAGGGAGTCGGATCCGAAGGAGCCGTGGTTTCCCACCAAGCGAGATGATTGGATCAAACTGAGCGACGAGACTTACGGGAAGGTCGTCGAGCAGACACCCGAGCAGGTCGTGGTGCTGCGTCTTGGTGGGAGCCGGAAGACCTATCCGACGATCGATTTTCTTGAGCAGTGTCCTGAGAACTTATCGTATGGCTTCCGGGTGAGTGCGACGTTTGGAATCGACTACGATCACCAGTCCATTGCGACCACCACGGTGCCCGACATATTCCTGCGGGCGCTGGAAAAGGAACTGGTTTCCAGGTTCGGGCATGAGAATGTGCGATCCGTGAAAGTCGAGTTTTCCAGCGCGGGCGCCTCATCGCTGGACTACCGGATCCTGGCCGACTTCGCTGGAGATGTGGCTTCCCGCGTCAATGTCATTGAGCGCTCCATCCAACGGGTTTGTGTCAATGTTTGCAATGAGCAGGAATGGGGGATTCCGTTCACGCAGATCACGGTGCATCAGGCTGGCGATGCGGTGGCGGCTGCTTCTACATGAGTCGTGAGCGTCAGGCGTGGTGAAGCAGGATCGAGTTCGCGGTAAAGTGATCCGAGAGAATGTCGGAAACGATCACCAGTGGCGTGCCCGGTCGGACAAGGTCGCGCTCTCGCAAACGTTCGATGGCTCTTTGGATCGTCTCGTCAATCGTGGCGGCGAAGGGCACGTGGAATGCCTGGATGCTGCGACTTAGAGCAAGCTGCCGGCAGACGCGCTCTGTCGGGGCAAAGGCATAGAAGCGGGAGGTGCGGGGGCGAAGCATGGCGGTGTGATTGGCCATGACACCGCGGCGGGTGAGAACAATCAAGCGTCCGTCCGGCAGGGAATCGACCAGGGTGACGGCCGCTTTGGCGGTCTTCTGGCGTTCGTCGCGGAGCATCACGCTGTCACCATAGCCAAGGCCACCAGAGCGTTCGATGCGTTCGCTGATCTTGACCAAGGCCTCGAGGCAGCGATGCGGATGGGCTCCGATACTGGTCTCTCCGGAAAGCATCAGGGCGTCGGCTTCTTCGTAGGCGGCATTGGAAACGTCGGTCACCTCCGCGCGGGTCGGAGTGGGATTTTGAATCATCGACTCCAGCAGTTGGGTGGCAACAATCACGCGTTTGCCGAGTTCGTGGCAACGTTTGATCAAGCGGCGTTGAAGGATCGGGAGCTCCCAGTATTCGACTTCGATACCGAGGTCGCCACGCGCGATCATGATGGCGTCGGCCCCTTGGATGATGGCATCGATGTTCTTGACGGCCTCCTGGTCCTCGATCTTTGCGACGATCTGGGCGTTGCCTTCGAGTCCTTCGATGGCATCGCGCAGTTCGCGGACGTGGGCGCCATCGCGGACGAAGGATCCGGCAATGTAATCGGCATCGCATTCGACGGCGAGGGCAAGGTCCTTGCGGTCCTTGTCTGTTAGAGCGGGGAGATTGAGTCGGGTGCCGGGAAGGTTGATGTGGCGGCGTGAGCCGAGGATGCCATTGTTCTTCACCTCGCAGACGATGCGGTCGTCCTGTCGGGAGCGGATTTCCATCAGCAGGGTGCCGTTGTCCACGACCAGGGTGCTGCCTTCGGAAACGTCGTCCATCAAGCCGTCGTAATTGACCGTGGTGGAGATCTCGATGCCAGGCTCGCTGGTGCTTTTGCGGAATTCGACGAGGTCGCCGATCTTCAGTTCGTGAGGCTTTTCGACATCTCCGGTTCGGATGGACGGGCCGGTGAGGTCGAAGAGGACGGCGGCGTGAAGCGAGCGGTTGGCCGCTAGTTTCCGAACGCGTTGGGCGGCAAGTCGGGCGACATCATGCGGCGCATGACTCATGTTGAGGCGGAAGACATTGGCTCCTCCATCAAGGAGCCTGCCGATGGCTTCTTCAGACTCGGTTGCGGGACCAAGGGTGACGACGAGCTTTGTTTTGCGGGGCATGGTGGGTGCAGGTTGTGATCTGATCGACAAAGTGGAAAGCTCGCGCCGTTCCTTTTAAGCGGGAATTGCTTCAATCACCGACTTGGCGGCCTGATGAAATGCTAAAGAAGCGTTACTTGTGCCAATGGAGTTCAAGGCGATCGGCTTGCCTTGGTCACCCCCTTCGCGAATCGGGACTTCGATCGGGATCTGGGCGAGTACGGGGATATTCAAGCGCTCGGCTTCGCGCACGCCTCCGGCATCACCAAAGAGCGGGTAGCGGGTGCCGTGATCGCATTCGAACCAGGCCATGTTCTCGATGAGTCCGATAATTGGGACGTTGACTTTGGCGAACATTGAGACCGCCTTGCGCGCATCGATGAGCGCGACTTCCTGAGGGGTGGTGACGATGACAACGCCGTCGACCGCCACGGTCTGGACGATGGTGAGCTGGATGTCGCCGGTGCCGGGAGGAAGGTCGAGAATCAGGTAGTCGAGCTCGCCCCACTCGACCTGCCTCAGGAACTGCTGGGTGTAGCGGGTGGCCATCGGACCGCGAACGATGACGGGCGAGCGATCTTCTAACAGAAAGCCCATTGACATGAGTTTGAGGCCGTGGGCGTTGATCGGAATGATCTCATCGCGCTCATTGGCGGAGGGACGCTCGTGGCTGCCGAACATCATGGCGATGGAGGGGCCGTAGAGGTCGCAGTCACAGAGGCCGACCCTGGCACCGGTGGCGGCGAGTGCGATGGCGAGATTTGATGCGACGGTGGATTTGCCGACTCCTCCTTTCCCGGAAGCAACGGCGACGACACGCTTGACGCCGGGGATCGAGGACTTGCCGGTGTTCGCTTCGGCGGCTCCCGTGGGGGCGTCCTTGATATCGATATTGATTTTGACTTCGCCAACATCTGGCAATTCATCGAGAGCCGCGTGGCATTCCTTGAAGATCTGCTCAGGGATGGCAGGGTCCTTGGTCTGGACTTCGATATCGACCTGGGTGGAGCCCGCTTCGCAGCGCACTTCCTTGACGAGGCCGAAGGAGATGATGTCGCGGGAGAAGCCGGGGTAGCGGACGTTGCGGAGGGCTTGCTTGATGAGTTCGGGTGTCATGCTGGCGCGGGGATGATTGCCGGGGCGGGGGATATGGCAAGGGTGGCAAAAAGCGAATCAAGCGTTTTGCATTTGGAATGCTCCCCTGGGCCCGGATTTCTCATGCCGTCATGAAAAGCTTCGCCGGAGGTGGGAAGGCAGGATGTCGAGTTGTTCGCGATACTTGGCCACCGTGCGCCTTGCCACCGGAATACCCTGGGTCTTGAGGGCTTTGGCAATGGCGTCGTCCGAGAGGGGTTTGCCGGGATTTTCTTTGCTGATGAGGTCCTGCATCGCCTCGCGCACGCCGGCGTTCGAGACCTTGGTGCCGTCGGCGGTTTCGTAACCTGCGGCGAAGAAGGCGCGCATTTCCATCAGTCCGTGGGGCGTCAGGATGTATTTGCCGGCGACGGCACGGGAGATGGTGGTGGCGTGGAGGTGCAGCTCGTCGGCGATGTCATTCATCGTCAGGGGGCGCAGAAAGCGAGGTCCCTTGTCGAAGAAGGCAGGTTGATGCTCGATCAGCTTCTGGGCGATGGCGAAGATGGTTTCCTGGCGCAGGGACAGGGAGCGAATCAAGGTGCGGCCTTCGCGAATGTTCTCCCTGAGGAAATGGCGGGCCTTCTTGTCGTGGCTCGTCGTTCCCAGCATGTCTTTGTAGAAATCACTGATCTTGAGCTTGGGGAGGTATTCGTTCGTCAGGCGCGCGATCCAACCTTCGTCGCTCTTTTCGATGACGACATCGGGCTGGATGTAGGGATTGCCAGTCGGGTCGTACTCGCCGCCCGGATTGGGAGTCAGGCGACCAATGCGGGCCGCCGCTTCCGAGATGCGGTCGACGGTGGTGCCGAGTGTTTTGGCGATCTGCGGATAGCGTTTGCGGGCGAGGTCGGAGAGGTGGTCGCGCACGATCCGATACTCGAGGCTTTCCTTTTCCCCGGAGTGCTCAAGTTGGAGAAGCAGCGAGTCGGTGATGTCGATGGCGCCGATTCCCGGCGGGTCAAAGGAGCGGATCAATTGAAACGCGGCTTCCATGTCGTTCTTCGGGATTCCAAGTCGGGTCGCGAGATCGCGGGGAGCGAGGTCGAAAAATCCCCGGCTGTCGAGGTTGCCGAGCAGAGCGTTTGCAGCGACTCGCACCGAGGGGTCGATCAGGGAGAGTTCGAGTTGGTTGCCAAGATGCTGCTGAAGCGTCTCGGGCGCGACGATCGAACTGTAGAGATGCTCGCGGCGCTCCTCATCGTCAGCACTCCAGGTCTGTGAGCGACGCTCGAGAATCTGGAGCTCGCGCCAATCATCGTCGGTATCGTTGAGCGAATCGAGCGAGTCGGCCTCGTCCGGAGTCGGGCTGTCGGCGTCGAGAGAAATCACCTCGGTGATGTCTTCGAGCACCGGATTGGTCTCCAGCGCTGCCCTCACCATCTGGGTGAGTTCCATCGAATTCGCCTGCAATATCTCCAGGCTCCGACGCATCTGAGGTGCGAGGGATTGCTGCTGGGACAGCGATTGATGGAGGGAGGCATCGGCCATGACGTCGCGGTTTCAGCGCAAACGTGACCCGTCCTGAGAAAAAGGCGAGGAAATACGAAGCAAAAATTATGCCAAACGTAAGTATTTCTTCTTGCGAATCAGCAATTTTAATTCGTGAACGAATCCGCGTGACCTCGCGATGCCTGTGGTTAGAGCTTTCTCCAACCAATTGAAAGCATTTCATGAGCCGAGGAAATTTTACGCCCTTTGAAGAGAAGATGTCAGCCGCTGGAGTGATGGATGCCGCCATCCGGGCATTTCGTCACAATTACGAGGCGCTGTGTCGCAATGAGAGCGGCCTGATCCCGGAGGCGGAGATCGAGGCTGCGGCGGATTTGCCGGTTTACGAGGAAAAGGGTGCCGACTTCGATCCGGAGCTGCTGGCGCAGACGGTGGTGATCAAATTGAACGGCGGCTTGGGCACCAGCATGGGGCTCGAGAAGGTCAAAAGCCTGCTGGAGGTGCGGCCGGGAGTCACGTTTCTCGATTTGATCGTGCGTCAGATCAGCTCGCTGCGGGAATCCACGGGGGCGCCGGTGAGGCTGCTGCTGATGAACAGCTTCAGTTCGAGCGCCGACACCTTGGGTCATCTGGTGGAGCATGCTCCGGAGGGACTGCGCGAGGCTTCGGAAGTCGAATTGATGCAGAATCAGGTGCCGAAGATCGATGCCGAGACCTTGGAGCCGGCAGTGTGTCCTGCCCATCCCGAGCAGGAATGGTGTCCTCCGGGTCATGGCGATCTCTATCCCGCCTTGGTCGGCAGCGGTTGGCTCGACCGCTTGCTGGACGAAGGCATCAAATACGCCTTTGTTTCGAATTCAGATAACCTGGGAGCGGTGCTGTCTCCGGAACTGCTGTCGTGGTTTGCCGAATCGGAGGCGCCATTTCTGATGGAGGTCACCCGACGGACTCCGGCGGACCGGAAGGGCGGGCATCTTGCTTCGAGGAAGTCGGATGGTCAGTTGCTGCTGCGCGAAGTCGCCCAGTGCCCCGATGAAGACCTCGAGGTTTTCCAGGACATCGACCGCCATCGCTACTTTAATACGAACTCGATCTGGCTGCGATTGGATGTGCTCAAGGAGAAGCTTGAAGAAGGAGGAGGGGTGTTGCCCTTGCCGATGATTCGGAATCGCAAGACGGTCGATCCGCGCGATAAGCGGTCGACGCCCGTCACGCAGTTGGAGACCGCAATGGGAGCAGCCATCGAGTGTTTTGAAGGTGCCCGGGCGATCGAAGTACCACGTTCGCGTTTCGCTCCGGTTAAGACGACGGGCGATCTCTTTGCGCTTCGTTCCGATGCCTATCAGGTCGGGGATGATGGAAGAGTTTCCTTGATCCCCGAGCGGGACGGTCAACCTCCCGTGGTCAAGCTCGACGATCGTTACAAGTTTGTCGATTCGCTGGAAGAACTTGGACTGCCCTCACTCGCGAAGTGTGACAAGCTTGAGGTTGTTGGAGAGGTTGTGTTCGAGGACGGCGTTGTAATCAATGGGCAGGCAAGTTTCGGAGGCAAAGCGAAGGAAATCGTTTCCGCAGGCGTCTATCCGTGAGGGACTTCCGGAAGGGTGAAAAAAAACCGAAGATGGGCTCTTGTTTTCCTGAGCGTGCCTGTTACTTCCGCCCCGAAATGGCAACAGTCGGACCTTTTGATCTCCCCTTGGACGGTATTGAAGCCGTCATTTTCGATTGTGATGGAACTCTGGTGAACTCGATGCCTGCTCATTTTGAAGCATGGTGTGAGGCGCTGACCTACTATGGCGCGGCAAGTGTTTTTCAAGAGGATGTTTTCTACGCGATGGGCGGCAGGCCGACGAAGGACATCGTGGTCGATCTCAATTCTGATTATGGATTGAAGCTCGACCCTGACGCCGTGGCGATGAAGAAGCGCGAAGCCTTCATGCAGCATCTGGATCGGATTGAATTGATCGACGAGGTGGTGGCGCATGCTCGTGCGCTTCGCGGCAAGTTGCCTTTGGCGATTGCGACCGGTGGCACCCGAATGGTGATTGAGAAAACGCTGCAGGCTGTCGGGGTCTCGGATCTCTTTGATGAAGTGGTCACCGCTGAAGATGTTGCGAACGGCAAGCCGGCTCCCGACATCTTTCTGCACGCTGCCAAACTGCTCGGTGTGGCACCCGAAAAATGCCTGGTGCTGGAGGATGCTCCGGCCGGGATCTTGGCCGCCCAGCTCGCGGGAATGACGGTGGTCACAGTGCCATCCCCGTTGAATTTGGCGAACTCCTGAGGGAACTTCCTGGCAGCGAAAATTCAGGTCCCGACGCTCTCAAGTCCTTTGGCGTCGCGATGGATGATCCCTATTTGAGGGGCTATCCTTGCAAGGCAGGTGTCAGGTGGGAATGGCACGAAAACTTCCCCGAGGTGGTAGTGCATGGCGGCATTTTCAGGGCCCCATTTATCGACGAAATAGTTGATTTGCCGACAATCAGAGATGGAAAGTCAGGAAATGTCCCGTAGAAGTTTGAGCTTCCATTCCCAGACGGTGGACCGTCGCCGCGTTCCGCCGAAACCGTTACCAACCCATCCATCATGCCTCGATATCCACTCCTGTGCCGTGTCCCAGTGGCGCTGCTTGCCTCCCTGCTCGGTCTTTTCCCCGCCTTCGCGGAGAAGCCGGTGAAGGTCTACATTCTCGCCGGCCAGTCGAACATGGTCGGCATCGGCCAGGTCACTGGTGGTGGCAGCCGCTGGGGTTCGGAGTTTGTCGATCCGGTGCTCTCGCTTTACGCGGGTGACTACGATCCGGAGAGCGATTACGACAAGCTGCAGCGGGTCAGCACTCTGAAGCTTGACGAGTTTGGCGGCACGAAGCCGACGCCTTACCCGGGTGGGGGAACGCAGGTTGTCCGTGGTTTCCTTGTGCCGAAGCAGACAGGCACCTTCGAGTTCCGGCCGGGCTACGGCGACAGTGCTCACAACATCATGCAGGTGGACGGCACCGAGGTCTATCGCAAGGAAGTCGGCCGAGATCCGACCTACACGCCCATGCCGCTCACCAAGGGCCAGAAGGTCCCTTTCAAGATCACCTATCTCACCGCCAACGCCAACGGCCTTGGCTGGATGGCCCGACTCGACATCCCCGGGACGCTCTCCACCGAGGTCCGGCAGAACGGCCGGTTTCCGTATTTGATCGACGATAACGGCAACTGGATCACGCGCGACGACGTCTTCTACAAGGGCGTGGTCACCGCGACGGCGAATCAATGGCTCAGCATCGGCTGCGGCGCGGGCGGCAATAACATCGGCCCCGAACTCGGTTTCGGCCACCTGCTTGGCAACCATCACGAAGAACCGGTGCTCATTCTGAAGGCCTCGCAAGGCAACCGCTCGCTTGCGTGGGACTTCCTTCCGCCGGGCAGCGAACGCTTTGAGAAGGACGGCAAGATCTACGCTGGTTACAAAGACTCACCTTTCTCCTGGGACAAGGGCACCAGTCCTGAACCCATCAATTGGTATGCCGGCAAGCAGTACGACGATTGCTTCGGCGAGGTCAAGAAGGTCCTGGCCAACTTCGATGAGTCTTTCCCTCATTGGAAGGGCCGCAGTTACGAAATCGCCGGATTCGGCTGGTGGCAGGGCCACAAGGACACTGGCAGCGAGCTTACCGCTCAGCGCTACGAGCAGAATCTCGTGAACCTGATCAAGGCCCTCCGAAAAGAGTTTGCGGCCCCCGATGCACCGTTCGTTATCGCGACCGTCGGCTTCGAAGGCAGGGCAATGGAAGGCAATACCCTCACGGTCGCCAACGCCCAACTCGCGGTGGATGGAGATACGGGGAAGTATCCTGAGTTCAAGGGAAACGTGAAGACCGTCGATACCCGGGATTTCTGGCCCGACTCGAAAGAATCCCCCAAGGAACAAGGGTTTCACTACCATCAGAATGCGGGCACCTACATGAAGGTTGGTGAAGCAATGGGGCAAGGCATGCTTGAGCTCCTGAAGGGCGAATGAACGAGCCTGAGAGAGACGGGCTTGGCTGAACGACGGATCCGATGGGCGAGTTCGGTGACCTCCCGAGGGAAATTTCGCTTCGTCCCGATTCGGGCTTGATTCGGGGCGGCGGCCTCCGTTGACTCCGCCATGGCGGACATCACCCTTGGACTTTCTTTTGACGACGTCCTTCTCGTGCCCCGTTTGAGCGGGCTCATTCCGGCCGACACGGACCTTTCCACCGAGCTGACTTCGAGCATACCGCTCAGGATTCCCGTGGTTTCTGCAGCGATGGATACCGTCTCCGAGGCGGAACTTGCCATCGCTCTGGCGCGTGAAGGGGGGATGGGCGTGATCCACCGCGCCTGCACCATCGAGCAGCAGTCGGCGATGGTTTCGCGGGTCAAGCGCTCGGAAAACGCGGTGATCAAGAAGCCGCTGACGGTTCGCAAGGAACAGACCGTGGCCGAGGTGGTGGAGATCATGGCGGAGCACGGGTTTTCCGGATTTCCCGTGATCGATGGAGAAGGCCGGCTCGAGGGCATGATCACCGGGCGCGATATTCGCTATCTGGATCGCACCGATTCGAAGGTGGCCGATGTGATGACGCCGCGCGATCGACTGGTGACGGCACCGCCAACGACCGAGCTCGATGAAGCCCGTCGGATTCTTTATCAAAACAGGATTGAGAAACTTCCGCTGGTGGATGCTCAGGGCAAGCTCGCCGGGCTGATCACCGGGGCCGACTTGGAGAAGCGGGAAGCATTCACGGATGCGGCCAAGGATCCGACCGGGCGGCTACGTTGTGGCGCGGCGGTCGGCGTGGGTCCCGATTGCATCGAGCGCGGTCAGGCGATGATCGATGCCGGTGCGGATGCGCTCTTTATTGATGCAGCGACGGGTCACACCACCCGGGTGATGGAAGTGATCGGCCAGCTCCGGAGTCTATCGGATCGTCCGGTGGTGGCGGGCAATGTGGTGACCGAGCAGGGTGCCAAGGATCTCGTTGATGCTGGGGCGAGCGCGGTGAAAGTCGGCGTCGGTCCGGGCTCGATCTGCACCACGCGAGTGATCGCCGGGGTGGGGATGCCGCAATTCACCGCGATCCAGAATGTCGCGCCGTATTGCCACAAACACGGGGTCAAGGTGATCGCTGATGGCGGGATCCGATATTCAGGTGACGTGGTGAAGGCGATCGCCGCCGGAGCTGATCTGGTGATGCTCGGTTCGATCCTTGCCGGCACGCGCGAGAGTCCGGGCCAGACGGTCTATTCGCAGGGTCGTCGCTTCAAAACCTACCGCGGCATGGGATCGATTGGCGCGATGAAGAAGGGTGCGGGCGACCGCTACAGCCAGAATTCCTCGGGCAAGTTGGTGGCTGAAGGAGTGGAAGGACGGGTGCCTTACAAGGGTCCTCTGGCTGATGTGATTTTCCAGCTGATGGGCGGACTTCGTTCCGGCATGGGCTACGTGGGAGCCTCGACGCTGAGCAATCTCCGGGAACGCGCCAGTTTCACCCGCATCACCCCGGGTGGTCTTCGCGAAAGCCACGTTCACGACATCGTCATCACCGAGGAGCCCACCAATTATCAGCCGATCAGCTGATCTCAGACTTTTAGACATGGAAGAAATTCAACACGTCGCTGTTCTCGACTTCGGTTCGCAGTACACGCAACTCATCGTCCGCCGCGTTCGCGAGCTGGGCTACTTCGCCAAGCTTTACGCGCTTGAGGACTTTCCGAATATCGGCAAACCGGGGGCGATCATTCTCTCGGGTGGTCCGAGGAGCACGGCTGATCCCGATGCGCCGGATCTCGATTTCGATCAGCTTGAAGCCTTTGGTGTTCCAGTGCTCGGGGTTTGCTATGGCATGCAGCTGATGAACATCAAGTTCGGCGGGAAGGTGCATCCGAGCGACCGTCGGGAATACGGCCCGGCCAAGCTGAAGCCGAACAAGTGCGAGGGACTCTACGAAGGCATCAATCACGAATCGCAGGTGTGGATGAGCCATTCGGACACGGTCAGTGAATTGCCTGACTGCGCGGAGGTGCTCGCTTCGAACCAGCATGGGACACCGGTTTCCCTGAAGTTCGGTGATCGTTTCTACGGCATTCAGTTTCACCCGGAGGTGACCCACAGTCACGAGGGCACCCGGATTCTGCACAACTTCCTGCTGCAGGCCGAGAAGTTGGAAGCATTCCGGATTGAGGATTTCAAACGGGAGATCGTCGAGGGGATCCGTGCAACCGTGGGTGACCGTCAGGTGGTTTGCGGCGTGTCCGGCGGGGTGGATAGTACGGTGCTCGCCGTACTTCTTCACGAGGCAGGTGTGAACATTCGTGCGATCTTCGTGGATCACGGCCTGATGCGAAAAGATGAGGGGGACGAGGTTCGCAGCAATTTCCACCGGATGGGAGTGCCGATCGAGACCGTCGATTGTGCCAAACGTTTTCTCGATGCCCTGGAGGGCGTCGACGAACCGGAGAAGAAGCGGGCGATCATCGGAAATCTCTTCATCGACGTGTTCTGGGATGCGGTTGGAGATGCCGAGATGCTGGCTCAGGGAACTCTGTATCCGGATGTGATCGAGAGTGCTTCGAATGCCAAGTCGAAGGCTTCGGTGATCAAGACCCATCACAACCGGGTGGCGCGGATTCTTGAGCTGCAGGCGCAGGGCAAGGTGCTTGAACCGCTTGCCGAACTCTTCAAGGACGAGGTGAGGGCGCTTGGAACATCGCTGGGTATTCCAGCAGACATTCTGAACCGTCATCCGTTTCCGGGACCGGGGCTGGCTGTGCGTTGTCCGGGAATCATCACCCAGGATCGCTTGGACATCATTCGCGAGTGCGATGCGATTTTCATCAACCAGCTCAAGGAGCAGGGATGGTATGACAAGACCTGGCAGGCCTACGCGGCTTTGGTGCCGGTGAAGACTGTGGGCGTGAAGGGTGACGAGCGCAGCTACGAGTGGGCGATTGCCTTGCGCGCGGTGATCAGCGAGGACGCGATGACGGCCGATTGGGTGGAGCTTCCCTATTCGATCCTGCGCGAGACGAGCCACCGGATTCTCAACGAGGTCTCTGGCATCAACCGGGTGCTCTACGACGTTTCGACCAAGCCACCGGCGAGCATCGAGTGGGAGTGAGCAGATGGTTGAAGGACTAGCGCGGGGTTTCTTCCCAGGAAATCCCGTCCATCAGCCAGCGACCGTCGACTTTCTCCCAAGTGGTTTCGATTTTCAGGATGCCATCGATGGGTCGGCGATCGGGGAGTTCGACGATGGTGTCGATCCTGAGGGCGACCTTGGCGTTTGATTCTCCCAGATGGACGACGCTGATGGCTTCGGGTTTGAGGAAGGAAACTTGCCGGCAGTAGCGGGCGACGCCCGAGTAGAAGGCCGCGGCATCGTCGCGTGAGTAGCCGGACCTGAGGTCTTCCTCGAGGTTTTTCGGGGCGATGACCTCGACATGGTCAGCGAGGTATTCGGCGATGTTCGGTCCGCGGCTGCTGCGGGCGAGTTCGCTCATGGTGACGGGAACCTCGGCGGTTTCGAAGAAGCTTGCGGCGCGTCTTTTGAGGACATTGGTCGGGTGAAACCACCAGCTGAAAAAGAGCCCGAGCAGGGCGACGACGGCGACGGCGGTGAGGATCTTTTTCATGGAGACATGCTTGGCGAGCAATGGATGAGGGGCAAGACGCATTCAGACGGCTTGTCAGCGGTCGGGTGGGAGCTATGGTCCCCGCAACGGGATGACTCCGCTGCTGAGAAAACTGCTGGGATTGAACTGGGCGCTGGTGCTTACGATGTACGGGCTGCTGGTTTTCGGCGTGTTTTCGATTGAGAGTGCTGCCCGGCATTTGACGGAGGGTGGCGAAGCTTTCGCCAATCGGCAGAAGATGTGGATCATGATTGGTTCGGCGGTCTACCTCGTGACTTCGCTCCTCGATTATCGCTGGTTCCGCTGGCTCGGGTTGCCGATGTATGTGGTGGGTTTGGCGCTTTGTGCGAAAATCATGAATTCGGACGCGGAGGTGCACCAAATTGATCTCCCGGGCGGACTGAGCTTCCAACCGGCACAGTTGGCAATCGCTTCGGGGGTGCTGATGCTCGCGTGGCTGCTGCAGGATCTACCCCGGCTTGGAGGGAAAATTCCCAAGGTCGGGTGGTTGTTGAAGGAGCCCTTGGTCAAGGTGGGGATTGTGGCGGTGATTACGGGAGTGCCCTTCCTTTTGGTGGTGAAGATGGGCGACATGGGATCGGCCTTGGTTTGGATTCCGGTGGCGGCCGTCGCTTTGATCGTGAGCGGGGTGCCGTTCCGTTATTTGAGTTTCATGGGTCTGATTGGCATGACCGCCCTGCCTTTGATGTATTTTGTGGTGCTACCCATGGCCTCGGAGCGGGGTGCGGCGCGGATCGATCTGTTTCTCGACATGCTTCAGAATCGCGAGGTCGATATCAGCGGGGACGCGTGGGCTCCCTATCACATTTCGATTGCCGTGGGGCATGCAGGTTGGCGCGGCATGGGTTGGATGGCCGATGCCGAGAGCGGATCGATCCATGATCGAAAGCTGATCCCGTTCAACACCGCGCACAATGACTTCATCTTCCCGGTCATCGCTGAAGAGCAGGGATTCCGGGGAAGCATGCTGCTGATCACTGGGTTCGCGTTGCTGCTGGTGCTATGTCTTTTTGTGGCGACCTATGCCCGCGATCCGATGGGGCGGATGATCGTGGCTGGGGTGGTGGCTTTGTTCTTCGCCCACATTTTCGAAAACATCGGCATGTGCATCAAGCTGATGCCGATCACCGGGATTCCTCTGCCGCTGATCAGCTACTCGGGAACCTTCGTGGTGATGTGCATGTTCATGCTCGGCCTGGTGCAGAGCGTGTGGGTCCACCGCAAGCCGATCCGGGTGGAGGAAGAAGTCACGGAGAAGGAGCATCAACCTTCCGGATTGATGCTGCCTAGTCGGGACCGGTAGGACTTTTCATCGAACGCTCGCTTGGAGCGGAACATGGCGTCGGTTTCCTCTGCCAAACATTCCGCGATCATTTCCTTGGCCTCGTCCTCTTCGAGGCCTTCTTTGATCAGTCGATCGCAGGTCTCCTTGACGTAGCGAGTCGAAGGGTTCGTTAGCTGTTGTTCGACGGCGGCGATGAGGTCGGCGAAAAAGGAGTCGGCGGCGGAGTCTTCGTCGAGGTCCATGGGGTGGTGGGAATTTGAGTTTCTAACCGCAGATGAACGCGGATGGACGCAGATTTTTTGAAGGGGAGAAAGGAAGCTTGAGTTGGAAACCGCGAATGGACGCGAATTTTTTGAGGGGGCTGGTCAGACGATGCGATTCAGCGTTTCGCCGGATTTGAAGGAGCGGATGTTGGCGGCGATGCCTTCGAGGAGGCGGGTGCGGGCTTCGCGGGTGCTCCAGGCGGTGTGGGGAGTGATGAGGAGATTGGGGATGTCTTCTGCGAGGAGCGGGTGATCGGCGGGTGGGGGTTCGACGGCGAGGACATCGAGTCCGGCGCCGGCGAGATGGCCGCTGCGGAGGGCCTCGATGAGCGAGGCTTCTTCGATGAGCGGGCCGCGGCTGGTGTTGATGAGGAAGGCGCCGGGTTTCATGGCGGAAAGGCGCGCTGCGTTGATGAAATGCTGCGTTTCCGGAGTGAGCGGACAGTGGAGAGAAATGATGTCGGACTGGGAGAGGAAGCCGGCTTCGGTGATGCGGGGAATGGTCCCTTCGGAAGGGGACCCGTCACGCGCCAGGGCGATGACCTTCATGCCGAAGGCCTCGGCGATGCGGGCGACGGCGCGTCCGATGGTTCCGAGTCCGACGATACCGAGGGTTTTTCCAGAAAGCTCGAAAGTCGGGTGATCGAGTCGGGTGAAGATCGGGGAGATGGGCCAGTCCTGTTGGACTTTCGAGGCGTAGGTCGTCGTGCGCGTGGCCAGTTCGAGGATCAGGGAGAAGGTGTGCTGGGCGACACTCTCGGTGGAGTATCCTGCGACATTCGCGACGGCAATGTGGCGCGAGCGACAGGCATCGAGATCGATCTGGTTGACGCCGGTGGCGGCGGAAACGACGAGCTTGAGGCTGGGAGCTGCATCGAGCACGGCGGCGGTGACGGGCGCTTTGTTAGAGATGATCACCTCGGCATCCTTGACCCGCTCGTTCGTCTGATCGGGGGATGTCGTCGGGTAGAGCGTGAGGCTTCCCTCCTTTTCAAGAGGACCGAAATCGATATCACCACGATCGAGGGTTGAGGCATCGAGAAAGATGAGTTTCATGAGATTGGGGTTTCGAGTCGTTGCAGCCAGGGCGTGTATTCGGGAGGGATGGGAGCTTCGCAGCTCAGGCGATTGCCGGTTTCCGGATGGGTGATGGAAAGTCGCCAGGCATGAAGCATCATGCGGCCGGTGGCAGCGGATTGCCTGGCGGGTTTGGCGTAAATCGGGTCGCCGATCAAGGGGCATCCGAGGTGGAGCATGTGGACGCGGATCTGATGGGTGCGTCCGGTTTTCAGATGGCAGAGGATCAGCGAGGTTTTGGTCGTGGGGTCATGAACCAGAACCTCGTAGTCGGTGATGGCGGGTTTGCCGGTGCCGGGATTCACGACCGCCATCTTGAGCCGGTTGACGGGATGGCGACCGATGTTGGTGAAGACGGTTCCTTGTGATTCGATGGGACAGCCTTGGACGACGGCGAGGTATCTCTTGTCGGTTGTTCGGTCGGCAAATTGTTCGACCAGTGAGCGATGAGTGGCGTCCGTTTTGGCGACGATCAGGCAGCCGGAAGTGTCCTTGTCGAGGCGATGCACGATGCCGGGCCGCTCGACGCCGCCAATGCCGGAGAGTTGACCTTTGCAATGATGAAGGAGGGCGTTGACCAAGGTGCCGTCGGCATTCCCGGCTGCGGGGTGGACGACCATGCCCTCCGCCTTGTCGATCACGATCAGGGCGTCGTCTTCGTAGAGAACCTTCAGCGGAATGTCCTCCGCCTGGGCTTGGGCGGGGATCGGCTCGGGGATTTCGATTTGAATCCGATCGCCGAGGGAGACCGAGTCTCGAGGTTTGGCCACTTGGTCGTTTTTACGAATGTGCTGCTCGCGAATCAGCTCCTGGATGCGTGAGCGGGAAAGGTCGGAGAGCCGTGATGCAAGCCAGGCATCGAGGCGGGTGCCGGCATCACTTTCCACGAGCATTTCCATCTGGGGCGAAGGTTCGCGGTGGTGTCAATTTGGCAAGTCAAATGACTTGAAGACCCTCGATCTCGGCTGCGGTGGCGAGGCGGACATCCGAGCAGGCGAAGTTGAACTCGTTTGAAGCCGCTTCTCCGAGAGCGAGGGCAGCGGCGAGTTGGAGGGCGTCTGCAGCGCGCAGGGGATGGGTGCGTAGCAAACGCCGGGAGAGCGTACGTATGACGACGACGGGCGAGACCTCGTGCCAACTGTTAGAGAGATCAGCCAGCCGCTCGCGTGCCAGGCGAGCTTGAGGTGCGGCGAGCGAACCCTCGCGAAATCGGCGTTGGATGGCGGACTCGCACTCGACGGGAGTGCCCCACCACACGGCGAGTTCGGGATCGGTCTGGAGTTGCTGAAGACGTGTTTCTGAATCCGCCTCATCCACCAGTAAGGCGACCAAGGCGGAGCTGTCCCAAAAAATCATCGGCCTTCCTCCCGTTCTTCTATGATTGCACGCGTGAGTGAGCTTTCGGGTGCCAGTGAGGCGCGTGGTGCGCTTAGAAATTTGGCGAGATCCAATGCTTTTCCAGGAGGTGCGAGCAGTCCGCTCGCGAAGAGAGCGTCCAAGCTCGCGTTTGACGATCCTACCAGCGGTTGAAGCATTGCAACGGGCTTGTTGCGCTCGGTGATCAAAACCGTTTGCCCCTGCTTGACCAAATCGATGAGCCGACTGAATTGGCTCTTTGCTGTGGCTATGTTGGATGTTTCCATGTGACTAAGTTAGTCAGAAGGGGGATTATCGTCAAGCCGGAGCTAACTCGGAATTTTGAATCACCCATCGACTCTTCTCTTGATCGCGGCAGCCAATGCCTCGAAATCGAGGTAGGCAGCCACCGACACGCCCATGCATGGTTTTCATTACGTCACGTCTCGTTGCGAGCGTTCATTTAACAAATGTTTGAAGTTTTGGCCCCTGTGGTGCGTTATAAGTCCCTATCCATGCCGCAGGGAGAACCCGACATCGCCTATTGCCACGCTTGCGGAAGTCCGATGGACGTTTCGGAGCTGGAGCCGTTCACCAATGTGGAGTGCCCGGGCTGCAGCAAGCACACGCGGGTCAAGCGGGAGTTTGGGCCCTACACGCTGCTGCGGCGTCATGCGATTGGCGGGATGAGCATGGTCTTTGTCGCCCAGGACAACACGCTGGAGCGGGAGGTGGTGCTGAAGATCCTCAGCGAGGAGTATTCCGCAGACGAGAAGCGCATCGCCGCCTTCGAAGAGGAGGCTCGAATCACCGCATCGATCGGGCATCCCCACGTCGTGCGGGTATTCACGACCGGTCGGGCTTTCGGCCGTTTTTTCATCGCCATGGAGTTTGTTCCCGGCGGGCACTACGAGGGGCATATCCGGGAACAGGGATCGATCCCCGAAGCCGAAGCTCTGCCATTGATGATCCAGGTGGTCGAGGGTCTGAGTGCGGCTCATCAAGCCGGGCTGATTCATCGCGATATCAAACCGGGCAACATTTTGATCGATGGTCATGGCAAGGCGAAGATCGTCGATTTTGGACTGGCTCTGATCACTCAGGGAGGGGTGGCCCAGGCCGAGGAAATCTGGGCGACTCCCTACTACGTTCCGCCCGAGACAATTGAGGGATTGCCTGAGGATTTCCGGTCGGATGTTTATGCCTTCGGATCGACTTTTTATCACGCCTTGTCCGGCAAGCCTCCTTGCGATGAGGAGTCGATGGACACCAATCGTCTGCGCAAAGCGAAGCGAAACATCATGCCTCTGGAGGCGGTCGCTTCGTGGTTGAGCCCGGCGACTTGTGCGGTCATCGACCGCTGCATGGCTCATGATTCGAAGAAGCGTTTCGACTCCTACGAAGAGCTGATTGCCGCCCTGAAGTCCGCCCAGTCCCAGTTGGGTTCGGTCGGTTCTGCGCCGGGGGTTGCGGAGAGGCGGAAAAGGGGAGGATCGGGTTCAGCAGAGAAGTTGGGACTCGCATTTGCTGGCCTCCTCGTTTTGGTCGCCGCCGGTTTCGCCTGGAAATGGATCAAGGAAGGCAATGAAGAGGCCGCTGTTATCATTGATGAAGCTCCTGAGGTGCTGGTCTCTCCGGATCCAGTGCCATCAACCGACGGGGGTGCGGGATTGAGGGTGGCGAGTGCTTACCGCGAAGCGAGTGAAGCCCTCGCGATGGGCAGGTATGAGCGGGCACGCGAAATGTTCGGCGAGGTTAGAGACGATCCGGATGTCATGGAGCCAACGGGGTCGTGGGCGGCGTGCGAAGCAGTCGCGGCGAGCTATCTGGACGGGCGCTCGGAGCAGGCCCGTGAAGATGCGAAGCTGGCGTTGGAGCATGTGCGCTCGGCCAAGGACTTGCCGCCTGGAATTCCCAAGATCCTCGAGAATGTGCTGGGACGACTCCCGCGAGCCAAGCCGATTGAGGCGCCGGCATCCTTCGAAAATGGTGTGGGTCCCCGTTATTTGAGCTGGTTGCTGAGTGGATTGAAGAATTGGGAGCAGGGCATGCCTGAGAACGCGCTGCCCTTTTTCATCGCCTTGGTGGAAGCTCCCACTACAGGCAACAATGCGTGGTTGGCTCCCTATGCGAAGATCGCGACCGATTACATCAGCGATTACGAGCGTCTTTCGAAGATCGAGCCTGAGAGCTTCGATCTGGTTCAGCTGGAATATCAGGCGCTGAACGACGAGCTTCATGCTCTGCGTGCGACCCTGCGAACAAAAGGTAGAGCGCGTTTCAATGTGCGGGTCTGGCAGGAGGAGCTCAAGAAGCGGGCGAGCCAAAGTACGGTGCCTGTCGTACCAACCTTGGCCGTCGACCAACAAACGGTCGAAGGTTTTCCGGCAAGCATCGATGAGGACCTGGCGGCTTGTCGCTTCGATGAGGCTTCGAACAAGCTCAAGTCTTGGGAGCCAGTCGGTGATGAAGAGGAGCTTCGTCGTGAGGCGATGCTGACTCTGGCAGAAGCGGCGACTACTTTCCTCGCAGAACTTTGCGAACGGGCCGCCGGGAGAGAGGGGGTCGAGCTGCTTGGGCGCGATGGTCGTAGGTTTGAGGGCATCGCAGGCGGAGATGGAAGCGAGGTGCAGCTGCAGGTGTCAGCAAGTGACCGGGAATCGGTCGCTTGGGCCGAGATTGAACCCGAGAGCCTGATCAACCTGCATCGCGAGCTGTCGCGCTCGGAGTCGAGTGAAATCGAGAAGTTGCGTCGTCACGAAGAAGCGATCGCCTTCGACCTCCTCGCTGGCGATCCTGAGCGGGGTCGAGAGGCCGCCGAACGTCTGGCGGAGGCCTCAGAGGTCTTCAATCGTCGCTGGATGAAGCTCCAGCCGGCTCTGAAGCGCTGATTCGGAAAAGAATCGGCCGGATTCGGGGTGCGGGCTTGCCACCGCCGGGGAGCATTTCTTAAGAAATGCAAAGCAAAATCCATGGCCGCGAACTACACCGAAGCAGACATCAAGTCCCTCGACTGGCGTGAACACATCCGGCTCCGTCCGGGCATGTATATTGGCAAATTGGGCGACGGATCCTCTCAGGATGACGGTCTTTATATCCTCCTCAAGGAAGTGATCGATAACGCGATCGACGAGCACATCATGGGCTACGGCAAGGAGATCCGGATCGATATTGATGAGGAGAGCCGGGTCGAGGTGCGTGACTACGGCCGGGGGATTCCGCTGGGGAAACTGTTCGACTGTGCGGCCCAGATCAACACCGGTGCCAAGTACGACAGCGAGGCATTCAAGAAGTCAGTGGGCTTGAATGGAGTCGGTATCAAGGCGGTCAACGCGCTTTCCAGTTTCTTCGAGATCCAGGCCTGGCGCGATGGTTTGACCAAGGCGATCGAGTTCTCCCTCGGTGAAGTCGTCGAGGAGATGAAGAAGCCCCGCAAGGAAGCGGAAACTCCCGGAACGAGGTTGGCCTTCGACATCGACCGCACGATCTTTCCTGCGAAGGCGAAGTACAAGGATTCAATCGTCGAGCGGATGTGCCGCTACTACAGTTACCTGAATCCGGGGCTGACGCTGATTTTCAACGGCAAGAAGTTCAAGTCGAAGCACGGCTTGCTTGATCTTCTGAAGGAGGAAGTGGAGGGCGAAACCCTCTACGATCCCATCCATCTGAATGGCAAGGATATCGAGATTGCCTTCACCCACACCATCGATGGCAGTGAGGACTACTACACTTTCGTCAACGGTCAGAATACCACGCAGGGTGGCACTCACCTGGCGGCCTTTCGCGAGGCCCTGGTCAATGTGGTCCGTGGCTTCTACAAGAAGCAGTATGATCCCAGTGATATCCGTGCCGGCATTCAGGCGGCGATTTGCGTGAGGATCGAGGAGCCGGTTTTCGAGTCGCAAACGAAGACCAAGCTGGGTTCGGCCACCATTTCGCCGAATGGGGAGACGCTCAGGACCTTCATCAGCAATTTCCTCAAGGAGCATCTCGACAACTACCTGCACAAGCACCCGCCGGTTGCGGAAGCTTTGCAAAAGCGAATTCTTCTGGCCGAGCGCGAGCGCAAGGACATGAAGGGCATCAAGAAGATGGCCCGCGACCGCGCACGTCAGGCCAAGGTGCACAACAAGAAGCTTCGAGATTGCCGGGCGCACTTGGGCACGCGACACAAGCAGGCGCTTGGAAGCACTTTGTTCATCACCGAGGGAGACTCGGCTTCCGGTTCGATCACCAAGAGTCGCGACGTGGAAACCCAGGCGGTTTTCTCGCTGCGCGGCAAACCCCTGAACACTTACGGGCTCGCCAAGAAGGTCGTCTATGAAAACGAGGAGTTTGCGCTTCTTCAGGCAGCCCTTGGAATTGAAGACGGAATCGAGGGCCTGCGCTACAACCGCGTGGTGGTGGCGACCGATGCCGATGTCGATGGCATGCACATCCGCTTGCTGTTGCTGACCTTCTTCCTGCAGTTTTTCCCTGAAGTGATTCGTGAAGGTCACCTGCACATTTTGCAGACACCTCTCTTCCGGGTTCGGAACAAGAAGGAGACGATCTACTGTTACGACGAGGAAGCGAAGGAGGAGGCGCTCAAGAAGCTTGGGAAGACTTCCGAGATCACGCGATTCAAAGGTCTTGGCGAAATCTCACCGGATGAATTCAAGTTCATGATCGGTCCGGACATGCGGCTTGACCCCGTTGAATTCGAAGAAGGCAAGGGCGTGAAGGAATTGCTCGCCTTTTACATGGGGAAAAACACGCCGGACCGTCAGGAATACATCATCGAGAATCTGCGTGAGGATGTGGATCGGCAGATCGACGATGAGGCGGCCTGAGCCTAGGCGGGCGGCCGGTCTCCTTTGTCGACGGTGGCTTCCTGATCGAACGATTCGAGCGTCTCGGTGAGGGTGAAGGCTGCCGGGATCACGAGCAGGATGACGACCGCCGAGGCGAGGGTGCCGACTCCGAGACTGATCGCCATGGGTACGAGGAAAAGTGCCTGGATGCTGGTTTCAAAGATCATCGGTGCCAGTCCGAGAAAGGTGGTCAGGGCGGTAAGGAGGATCGGCCGGCAGCGGCGGGCGGATGACTCGCGGGTGACTCTGGCGATGGGCATGCCCTCACTGATGTAGCGCTCGCGGGTGACGGCGAGAACAAAGCCACCATTCACCACCATGCCGCAAAGCGCGATCATTCCGAAGATGCTGAAGATCGAAAGATCGCTGCCGAGGACGATGTGACCGATGATGGCACCGGCGAGACTGAAGGGGATCGTAAGAAGAATGATGAAGGCCTGGATATAGCTGCGGAGGATCGCCGCCATGATGGCGTAGACGGCGAAAACCGCGGCGAGAAGTCCCCAGCCGAGACGCTGCATGGCCTCGCGCTGTTCGCGTTGCTCGCCCTCGAAGCTGTAGGTGAGGCCGGGATAGCGTGCGAGGATCTCCGGGAGTTCGCGGACTTCGAGGGAAGACAGCACCTTGTTGCCGGTGGTGACCCCGGCGGTAACGTTGGCCGTGATGCCGATGACTCTGCCGCCGTCGACGCGTTCGATGCGCAAAGGTGACTTTGAGCGGATGATTTTGGCGGCTTCGCCGAGGGGGATTTCCCCGCCGCCCGGGGTGAGCAAGATCAATTCCTCCAGGGAGTGTTCGGAACGCCGTTCCGACTCGGGGGTGCGGACCATGACGCGGACTTCCTCGCGGCCGCGGGGTTGGCGGAGGGCTTCGGCTCCGAAGAAGGAGTTTCGAATCCGCTCGCCAAGTCCTTCGGCAGTCAGTCCAAGCGCGCGGCCCTCCGGGGTAAGTTCGAATTGGAGTTCGGGAGTCTCTCGTCCGGAGCCCTTGCGGACGTCGGTCACACCGGGGTAACCACCGACCGTCGATGCCACTTCATCGGCCGCCTCACGGAGGGTATCGAGGTCGGGGTGGGCGAGCTCGATATCGATTTCAGCCTCCCCGCCGGGGCCGACGAGGTAGTCGAAGAAGATCGATTCGAGATCGGGGATCTCGGGAAGCTCGCTGCGCCACAGGTCGGCAAATTCGCGGCCGGTGATTTTCCGCTGGCTCTGGGGGACGAGGGTGACGGCGACCTCGCCGAGATTCGGACCCTTGTCGCCAAGCTCGACGGCGATGCTGGTTGTGAGTTCGCCTTCGTTTGCTTTTTCGAGGGCCCGCTTGGCGGCGGCATCCACCAACCAGCAGACTTCGCGGGTTCGTTCGACCGGAGTGCCGGCGGGCATCGCGATCTCAGCCTGAATGAAATCCGCTTCGATCTGCGGGCTGAACTTGAAGTCGATACGACCGCTCCAGACCCAGGCGGCCACGATCATCAGGAAGGCACTGAATGCGGCCAGTGTAACCACCCGGTGCTTGATCGCGAAGTCGAGTAATGGCCGGTAAACCCGGTCCATCGTATTTTCGATGCGGTGACGGACCCGGGTCTGAAATCGATCGACTCGGCTAAACCAAGAGTTGGAATTTTCCTTCCCTCCGGCAGCGGCAAGATGGGCGGGAAGGATGAAAAGACACTCGATCAGTGAGACCGTGAAAACCGCGATGACGACCGATGGAAGGACCTCGAAGAACTGTCCGGTCTCGCCAGGAACGAAGAGCAAGGGGAGGAAGGCGAGGACATTGGTGGTGACGGCAAACAGCACCGGTGTGGTCATTTCCCGTGCGCCATGAATGGCGGCGTCGATACGCGACATGCCTTCGGACATCTTGTGAAAGATGTCCTCGCCAACCACCACGGCGTCATCGACGACGATGCCGAGAGTGACGATGAAGCCAAACAGAGAGATCATGTTGATCGTCGACCCCCCAACAGGCAGCAAGGCGATGGATCCAAGGATCGCCACGGGAATGCCAATGGCGGTCCAGAAGGCGACGCGTAAATCAAGCAGGAGTCCCAGCGCGATGACAACCAGCACAAGGCCGGCGAAGCCATTTTCTAACAGGAGGCTGATGCGTTCCTTGAACTCGGACGAGCGGTCACGCGAAAGGCTGACGGTGACCGATTCGGGCAGGCGCTGCTGCTCCTGCTCGATGTAGCGGCGAACGGCGGCTGCGACCTTGAGGGGTGCCTGATTTTCGGAGCTGAAGACCGAGATTGTGACCGAGCGTTTGCCGTAGAAATAGGCCTCACGCTGCGACTCCTCGAAGCCGTCGGTGATCGTTGCGATGTCCCCGAGCCTGACTTCTGATCCGTCGGAGGTGCTGATGACCGGGACGTCGCGAAACTCGATCGCCTGATCGCGGCGTTCCTTGGTGCGTAGCGCAAGATCACCACCGCGGGTTCGAAGGGTGCCGCCGGGGACATCGAGCGCCGCTTCGCCGATGGCTTCAGCAACGTCGCCAAGGGTGAGATTCAGCGAGCGCAGGGTCTCACGTGGAATCTCGACTTCGATTTCCGGTTCGCGGACGCCACTGAGGTCGACGAGTGAGATTTCCGGTTGCGAAAGGAGACCGGTTTCTATCTGGCGGGCAAAGTCCACGAGTTCGCGCTCCGGCAGGTCGCCGGAGACCGCGACGCGCATTACGTCGCGTCTTCGTCCTTCGCCTAAAAGAACCAGCGGTGGTTCGATTTCATCGGGAAAGACCGGAATGCGTTGCACGGCTGCCGTGATTTCTTGCAGAGCACGATTCCGGTCAAAGCCTGGGAAAATCTCGGCGGTGACGACGCCGCGGCCTTCCTGGGCGACGGCTTCGAGGCGGCGGACCATCTCCAAGCCGCGAAGTTCGGATTCGATCGGAACAATGACCGATTGCTCGACCTCGACGGGTGAAGCACCGCGGTACTGGACGTCGACGACCACCGTATCGAGCACGAAAGTCGGGAAGACCTCCTGCTTGATCTTGAAGATGCTGATGATGCCGAGTGCCACGAGCGCGATCATCAAGAGATTCGCGGCAATGGGATTGCGCGCGAACCAGGGGATCAGGCCTTTTGACTCGTTGGTCATGCTTCAGCGATCGGACGTGGTGGTGGCAGGCTGGGGCGTGAGGTCCATGCCCGGAAGAGGTGACAAAAGATCGGAGACGATCAGCGACTCACCTTCACCTACGATGTTTCTGGTAAGAACACTTTCCTCGCTACGCCAGAGGATCTCCGCATCGCGGACCGCCAGTTTGTTTTCGGCGTCCGCAATCCATAGACGGTCACCTCCACGCAGGGCGTAGCGGGGAATCTCGACGGCATCTGGAATCGTACCGGCGTCGATGTCGACACGGACGTATGAGCCAAGTAGTAGCGGCTGTTTGTCAGAACCATCGAGTGGGTTGGCAACCTCGACCAGAACGCGTGCGAGCCGGCCACCTTCTTCGAGGTCTCCGAGTAGACGAACGACCTTGCCCGTGTGGCTCGAGTCGCCCCCGGAAGCCGTGGCGACGCGCACTTTGGCGTCTGCTCCAGGCTGGTCCGGACTGGGGAGCTGAATGGCGGAGAGCTCCGATAGTGGGATGCTGGTTTGGATCCAGAAGGCATCGGAACCGACCAATGTGGCCAGCGGCGTGCCTGAATCGGCAAGTTGACCTTCTTCGACGGACTCATCGATGACGAGGGCGTTGAAGGGGGAGGGGACTGTGGTGCGTGAGAGGTTCAACTCGGCTTTGGCGACCTGGGCGGTGGTTCGTTCGAATACGGCATCCGCCTGGCGCTTGAATGGCTGGCGGAGCACCAAGGCCTTGTTGATGTCGGCCTTGGGAAGATCGATCAACAGTTGCTCGTATTCGCGCTGTGCGACGGTTTGACGGCCATCTTCAAGGTCGATGGCCGCTTGCGCTTCTTCGAGCGAAGTTTTGGCTTCGCGCAGGGCAATCTGGTAATCGGAAGGGTCAATCTTGAAGAGCGTCTCACCTGCCGAGATCCGGCCGCCGGGGACGAGGGCAGGGTGGTGGGACTCAATACGGCCGGTGATTTCCGGACGGACAATCAGGCGCCGTGCGGGAATGACCGTGCCGTAGGCGGAAACCGTCACCGGGTGATCGCTCGCCGTCACTTCCATGACCTGCACGACTTTTGCCGAGCGCTTCTTTTCCTTCGTCTCAGCAACCGGAGCCGAGCGGAGAATCAGCCAGGCAATGGCGGCCCCTGCGAGGATGATGACGATGCCGAGGAGTTTGGCTTTCATGAGGAAAATTCGGGGGGTGGAGTGGGTGTCATGGGCCCTCCAATGGCGCGGTGCAGGCCGATTCGAAGGACCAGGGCTTCCCGTTCGAGGGCAACGATGGACAGCTCCAAGGTCTGAACGGCGGTGAGCGCATCAATGACGGGGAGGTAGTCGCTGAGACCCTGGCTGTAGCGGATTCGGGTTTCCTCAAGTGTTTTACGCGCCGTGTCCAACTGTCGCTTGGAAAGTCGGATTCGTTCGGCTTGCTTGCGCTCGCGGATCAGGGCGGTTTCGACGTCCCGAATCGCTTCGAGGTAGAGGTTCGAGTAAGCTAACAGCGCTTCCTTGAGACGGGCTCGCCGGAGTTCAACTTCGGCACGGCGCGCCCCGCCATCAATCACCGGCAGCGTCGCCTCGGAGATGAGACCGGTAATGGTGCTGGCGATCCCGTCGAAGCTTCCGCGATCGATGGAGGCACCGATGACGAGGCGAGGCAGACGATCCGCAAGGGCCTGACCGACCTCGGCATCGAGTGCGAGAATGCGGTTCCACTGAGCGAGCAGGTCGGGTCGGTTCTTCAGCAGGTCGGAGGGAATGCCGGCCGCCGGCATGGCAGGAAGAGCCGGCAGGGACGCGCGGTTGCCTCTTGAAAGGGTTCCGGGCGCGCTGCCAGTCAGGACATCGAGCGCGTAGAGCGCCGCGGCAAGGTCGGCTTCGGTTGGAGGCACCAGTGCCCGGGTCGCATCGAGTTGGCGTTCCTGTTGGAGAAGATCGACTCGTGATGAAATCCCTTGTCCTACCCGTGCCTGAACCAGCTCAAGGAGGGTGGTATTGGTCTCGATCTGACTCTTGAGGACGACGAGTTGGGCTCGCCGCTCGAGGATGGTCATGCGGGTTTCGGCGACGGCGGCTGAAAGCAATAGTCGGCCGCCAAGCCAATCTTGAAACGCGGCGTCGCGTTCACTTTGGCGGGCCTGGACACCCGAGCGGATGCGTCCCCAGACGTCGACTTCCCAGGATAGGAGTGATCCGAACGAGGCGGCTTTCAGCGAGTTTCCCGGATCGATCGAGTCGTAGTCGAGCGAGCCGGCGAGGTCGACCTGTGGAAACAGGGCGGCCCCTTCGCGACGGAGGCTGGCAGAAGCCTGCTCAATGCGGGTGGCGAGCTGTTTTTGGGCGAGGTTGTCGGCCAAGGCTTTCCGGATATCACGATCGAGCCGCGAGTCGCCGAACGACTTCCACCAAGGGGTGAATGATCGGCCCAAACCCGCGGACGACTGCTGGTAACGGAGCGGCCCTGAGAAAACCGACGATGGGTCGATGGACGGGGTCAGTGTGCAACCGGGGAGAAGCAGGAGAAAAAGAAGCCGGACGGGTTGCACGTGATTGATCGAGTAAAGCCGATTGATTCCTAGCAGCTTTTGATGGCCACGAAACCAGAAAGTCGTAGTAGGCTCAATCGTCCTCTTTTTTGAAAACCATGAAGTGTTGCCACGGGAGAAAGTCGTGGGTGACTTCCCATTTCAGCCCGACGGCTTCCATTTCCTTGATGGCCTGGGCCTCGGTCATTTTGTGAAGCGGTTTGATGGGGACCGACGAGTCCTCTGCCCGGTATTCTAACAAGAACACCCGGCCGCCGGGACGAAGGGCACTGAAGATGGATTCCATGATCTCACGCGGGTGGGAGAACTCGTGATAGGCATCGACCATCAGGGCGGCGTCGATGCTTTCGGGATCGAGCCTGGTGTCGTCAATGGCTCCAAGGTGGGCGGTGACGTTGTTAAGTCCCAGTTGTTCTTCCTTCGCTTCGAGAAAGGCGATCATTTCCGGCTGGATGTCGACGGCCATGACCTGGCCGTCCGGAACGAGTTCGGCAATGCGGAAGGTGTAGTAGCCCGAGCCGGCCCCGATGTCGGCGATGATTGCGTCAGGTTTCAGGTCCAGGGCGGCGATGGCCTTGGAAGGTGCTTCTTCTTCCTCACGGTTGTCGCGCTCGAGCCAATCGATGCCCTCGTGACCCATGACCTGCGAGATTTCCCGTCCCATGTAGATCTTGCCGATACCGCCGCGGGTGGGGCGGCGGGTCTCGTAGATTGATGGAGGTGTCGGGTTCTCCTCGATCTCTGCAGGAGAATCGCTTGTGGCATCAGGATTGGCGACAGAAGGTGGTAGCGGGGCCTTTGCGTCGTCGCCGCGCCATGGGTGCCAAACCAGCAATCCCAGAAGGATCAGGAACAGGGCGGGAAACAGGATGAGAGGTTTTTTCATTTTCCAAAAGGGAAAGGTTTTTTCGAGGATGTCTACGGAAATGGAGAAGAGACTATTTCGCAAGCTTGCGGATTCCCCGGGGATCGGGTGAATTCGGTTCAGCCAAGAACGAATTATGGGAAGAGCCTTCGAATGCCGCCGCCGTGCCAAGGAAGCCCGCTGGGACAAGATGTCCAAGGTGTTTCCAAAACTCGCCAAATCGATCACCATCGCCGCCAAGAACGGCGGACCGGATCCGGACGCGAACGCGCCCTTGCGGCTGGCGATCAACAACGCCAAGGCGGAGAACCTGCCGAAGGACAAGATTGATGCGGCGATCAAACGAGCGGCGGGGAGCGATGCGGCGGACATCGTGGAGGTCTACTACGAGGGCAAGGGACCGCACGGTTCCTTGTTCTATGTCGAGTGTGCGACCGACAACACCAATCGCTCGGTGGGGAATCTCAAGACGATCTTCAACAAGAACGGCGGCCAGATGGTCAACAGCGGCCAGCTCGACTTCATGTTCACGCGCAAGGCGGTGGTCGAGTTCGAGGTGACGGAAGGGATGGAGCTTGAGGAAGTGGAGCTCGAGTTGATTGATTGCGGGCTGGAAGAGCTGGAGGTCGAGGATGGGATCGCGCGGGCAATTGGCGACTACACCGAGTTTGCGAATCTTTCCGCGGGAATCGAGAAGCTTGAGATTCCGGTGAAGAAGGCGAGCCTCGAAAGGCTTCCGACGCAGCCGGTGGAGCTGACGGATGAGCAGATGGAAGAGGTGGAAGCTCTGTTAGAGAAGATCGAGGATGATGATGACGTCCAGGTGGTGTTTACGAACATCGGGTAAAAATCGATCAGGGCTCTAACACCTCGAGACCGGGCACGGAATGGAAGTGCTTGTCGTAGGTGAGCACGGCGGCGTCGGCGCGCAGGGCGCATGCGGCAATGATCACGTCAGTTAGGGGGATCACCTTGCCCATGCGGTCCATTTTCCATGCAAGCGCCCAGACTTCATCCCATAGCTTGGGACTAGTGGGGACCATCTGAGTCACCGAGAAGAAATCTGAGAGGCGGTCGCGAAGCTTGGGGCTTTTCACTCCACGAAGCACCTCCGCTTTGACGATACCACACGAGACGACGTCCACGAGATCGAGGCGCCGGTAAATATCCAACAAGGGGTCCCGATTTTCCCTCAGGGCACCAATGAAGATGTTCGAATCAATCAGAACGCTTCGATCCATAAGGCGATTCCGGTTCAGCGACTCGAAGGTGGGTCGGGTCGTAGTCTTCGTAGACGCCTCCGTTGAGATCATCCGGGCTTAAGCCCAGGCCGGTCTTCAGCATTTCTTTCAAACGGGAGCGACGATCCAGCTCGTTCAGGGCAAAGTGGACGGCCTCGGTTTTGGTTTCAATTCCGTGGATATCCATCACCCGAGCCAGCAGGGCGTCATCAATGTGCATGGTCATTTTCATGCCATACACAGTATGGGCCCATATCGGGTATGGCAAGAAAAATTAATGCTCGGTCGTCGGCTTTTCGGTCGCCATGAACAGCTCGTTGAAGCGAGGGATGAACTTCTCTGAGAACTCGGCGACGCTTACAGGGCGGCCGGCTTCGTTTTCCACGCAGCTCATGACGACGCCGTCGATGCCGCATGGGGTGATGGCGAAGAAAGGCAGGAGGCACTCCTTGGTGACGTTCATGGCGAAGCCGTGCATGGAGATCCATTTGGTGACGCCGACG
This sequence comes from Haloferula sp., assembly GCF_049672945.1. NCBI lineage: Bacteria > Pseudomonadati > Verrucomicrobiota > Verrucomicrobiia > Verrucomicrobiales > Verrucomicrobiaceae > Haloferula > Haloferula sp. The sequence continues at coordinate 35,787 of NZ_JBATWY010000004.1, forward strand.
CCGATCGAGGCGAGTTTTCGGTTTTCCACCCAGACGCCGGTCAGGCCGTCGCGGCGGGTGGCGGGGATGTCGAAGTCGTGGCAGCTGAGAATCAGGGCTTCTTCGAGTTTGCGGAGGTGCTCGTGGAGGTCCCTGCCGCGGTGGCGGAGGTCGAGAATGGGGTAGCCGACGAGTTGACCCGGGCCGTGGTAGGTGGCTTGGCCGCCGCGGTTGATTTCGAAAACGGGGGCGGGGAGGGAGGTGGTGTCCTTGAGGGAGGATTGGTCGCGACGTCGGCCGATGGTGTAGACGGGTTCGTGTTCGAGCAGGTAGAGGGTTTCCTCGGTGGTGCCTGCCAAGATGCCTTGGACGGTGTCCTGCTGGAGGGTGAGGGCTTCCGCGTAGGGCTGGGGCTTGTTGAATTGGCGGATCTTCATGGCGGTTCGGTTCCGCCTAAAGGCGGGACTACGTGCGCTTTTAGACTTGGCGGCGGTCGAGGGCTTTGGCTTTGAGGGGGTCGGAGGCCTGCAGGTGGGCGAGGCCGATGGCGAGGGCGTCGGCGGCGTCGTGTGGCGGGGTTTCGGAGAGGCCGAGCAGGGCGCGGACCATGAAGGCGACCTGGGCTTTGTCGGCCTTGCCGTTGCCGACGACGGCTTTCTTGGCTTTCGAGGGCGAGTATTCGAAGACCCTGAGGCCGGCATCGGCGGCGGCGATCAGGGCGGCGGCGCGGGCGGCCCCCATGGATATCGCGGTCTTGTGCGACTGGACGTAGATGATGCCTTCGACGGCGACCTCGTCGGGCTCATGCGTCTGGATGACGTGCATCAGATGAGTGCGCACGGCGGCGAGGGCGCCTGACTGCGGGATCTTGCCTGGAATGCGGATCACTTCGTAGGTGATGACCTTGGCACTGCGGTGGTCGCCTTCAACTACGGCATATCCCGTATTTCGGATGGCAGGGTCGATGGCGAGAACGCGCATGGCTACATTTGAATTCTCGGGTCTTCAGGATCGTAAGACTTCCAATCGGTGCGTTTGTGGATCCAGCGTGCGACTCCGACCAGAGCGATGAAGGCAACAACGCCGCCAACGGTTGATCTCAAGGAGAGTTCGTAGAGTTGCTGTTTTTCATCAGACTCAGGAAGGTCGTGAAGCCTGAAGAGGCCGTAGGTGCCGATGCAGGCGAGGATCAAGGGTAGCAGGGAGAGGACGCCGACGACGCACCCGAGGGGTGTTCCGCGAGTGATCTCCCCATGTCCACTCATCTTCTCCTTTTGCGTCCGCCACCGCCGCGCTTCTTGCGGATGGGCTTGGATGGGGAATCATCCAGCAGGGCGGTGTACATGTAGTCGAAACCGTCGAGCTTCTGGCGTTTGATTTCCTGATCGATGAAGATCTCGACGGACTTGGCGTAGTCGAGCTCATCAGCGGTGAGCAGGGTGAAGGCGTCGCCTTCGGCTTCGGCGCGACCGGTGCGGCCAATGCGGTGAACGTAGTCTTCCGCGTTCTCGGGAACGCGGTAGTTGATGACGTGGGAGACGCTGGAAATGTCGATGCCGCGGGCAGCGACGTCAGTGGCGACAAGCACTTCGTATTTGCCTTCCTTAAATCCGGCGAGGTGTTTCATGCGGTCGGTCTGGTTGATGTCCGAGTGCATGGCGGCGACTTTCTCGTGACCTTTCTGCTTGAGAAGGGCGCAGACCTGATCCGCTTCCTTGCGGGTGCGGGTGAAGATCATCACCGAGTTGTAGTCGGTTTTGTCGAGCAGGGCGATGAGCAGTTCATCGCGTTGGTCCATCGAGACGGGATAGAAGGCGTGGGTGACGGTGGAGGGAACCGAGCGCCGGGCGATTTCCACTTCGGCCGGGTTGGTGAGACACCACATCGCGAAGGTTTGGATCGCCGCCGGCATGGTGGCGGAGAAAAAGAGGGTTTGCCGTCCTTCCCATGGGCAGAGGTTGACGATCTTGCGGACCTGGGGAAGGAAGCCCATGTCGAGCATGCGGTCGACTTCGTCGAGGATCAGGATTTTGAGTTCTCCGAAGCGCATGGTGCCGCGGTAGAAGTGATCGACGAGACGTCCGGGAGTGGCGACGACGATGTCGGCTCCAGCGGCGAGTTGGTCCATTTGCGTGCCGAGTCCGACGCCGCCGTAGAGCAGGGCGACCTTGCAGCCGGTGTGCTTGCCGTAGTGTTCGAACTGCTCGGCGACCTGATGGGCGAGTTCGCGGGTTGGCTCGAGGACGAGAATCTGCGGTTTGCCGATCGCCTGGATCTTGCTCAGCGAGGGCAGCGCGAAGGCCGCGGTCTTGCCGGTGCCGGTTTGTGAGGCGCCCACCACGTCCCTGCCTTCCAAAATCAATGGAATGGCCTGGGCCTGAATTGGCGTCGGGTTGTCATAGCCCGACTCGGTGACGGCCTGAAGAACTTGTTCGGAAAGTCCGAGTGTGTCGAATCCCATGTGCGGGAGTGCGTACTGCGACGCTGGAAGCGGGTCAAGGTCGGTATCGCCTTAGATTGAGGCAGGGATGACCGGCGAGTGGATCAGCAGGCATTCCTCCAGCAGAGGCTGGATTTCGAGCAGGAGCGGGAGATCGGCCTCAAAATCATGTCCGAAGCGGGTTTCGATGCGGCGCAGGGCGTAGTCGAGGTCGTTGCGGACGAGCGCATCGGGCTCCCCGCGGACCAGCGCGGCCATGATCGACCAGCGTCCGATGCGGATGATGGCGCGGCGGCCGTCACCGGCGGCAAAATCGAGCGAAACGGCTCCGGCGTGGTCGCGGATCTTGGCGGCGATCCGTTGGGCGGCGGGATTGACCTTGCGGGCGGAGGCGTGGCGTGAGGGGTCGATACTGGCAAAAGAGACGAGCGAAAGCCGGTCGGAATCAAAGAGGTAGATTTCCTCCATGCGGAAGCGCCGGGTCTTTTTGTAGAGGATTTCCTCATAGCTGCGGCTCGAAAGCAGCGCATCGAAGCGCCACAGGCAGCGTTGGACGAAGTCGGGCTGGTCGAAGGGACCGCTTGAGTGCTCGGCGAGCGCGCGGCGGAAGGCGCAGCGGAGGGTGGCTTCGAATTCCTCGCTGGCGAAGGGGGCGGGCACGAGATTTCCGCCTCCGAGAAGCGGCTGGAGGGCTTCGGCGAGGTCCGCGTCGGTATAGTCCTCCTTGAAAGATTCGCTCTCTTCTTCCTCGGAGAGGAGGGGAGGAATGGGCTTTTTGACGGGAATTTCGGGCTCTTCATGGAGCTCGCCAAAGGGAGCCACTTCCAGATCGTGCGGTGGCGGAGGGCCATCGGGCATGCCGTCGGGAAAATGGGGGACATTGACGCCTCGGGGCATGACGGGCTCCGGAGGGGTTTTGGTGGAGGGTAGGGGGGCGAGTTGGGGGGTCATGGCGCGGGGGGATTTGAGCCTTGTGGGAGGTTTTCGGTAATGGTCCGGGTAACGGCGGCGAGTTGTTCGAGGGCACCGCGCAAGCGGGCGACGTCGGGTTGTGGGTTCGGCTTGGCGGCGAGTTCGGTGCGGATCCAGCTGCGCATGCGGTCGAGTTCCGCCCTTAGTTCGGTGATGAGGTAGTCTTCGCGTTGCTGGAGATTCTGGTTCAAGCCGACTTGCCACTGGCTGAACCAAGCGGCCATCCTGTGCTCAGCGGCGAGTCGGGCTTCCTCCTCGCTGTGATTCCGGCTTCGGGCAATCGTCTGGATCTGCTGGGCGAGTCGGCGGGTTTCGTCGAGCTGGCGGAGCCGGTCGGCATCGATCTCATCGCGGAGTCGGCACAAGGTTTCCTCGTGCTGTTCCCGGATTTCGGTGAGCTTTTGCTCAAAAATTCCGGCCGACGGCTCTACTGGCATCGGCTTAATGGATTTCTCGAGGCGGTCGAGGCGCTGCTCAACGGTCTCCATCTGCCGGCCGATCAGGATTTCGCGAATGCGTTCGACCTGACGTCCAGCCTGTAGCTGTGGGGTGGGGTGGGGCATGGGGGAATGCGCACCGGGTGGGTGGGGTGGGCGGGAACGATAGGCGGAATTCCTGGCCTAAGGAAAGATCAAGATGTTTCCTTCGTATTTCTTAAATATCAACATCGAGTGAGTTTGGTGGTGAGTTTACAAAAATCGGGGTTCGGGAAGTCGGTAGAAGACAGCCGGGGTCGGGTATGGTAAGGGGATCCGCAGATGGCCGAAGACGAAGAGGAAATCGAGAACAAGGAGCGCAAGAGGGTCCTGAAGGAAGCCTGTGAAAAGACGCGTCAGAGCTTGATTGCCCGCTTGGATGACTGGGAGGATCGTCGGACTTGGGAGGATTTTTATCAGACCTACTGGCGCTTGATTTACGCGGTGGGCATCAAGGCGGGTTTGCGGCCGGAGGAGGCGCACGATTGTGTGCAGGAGACGATTCTTTCGATTGCCAAGCAGAGTAAGAAGAAGCTCTACGACCCGAAGCAGGGGTCCTTCAAGACCTGGCTGATGAACATGACGCGCTGGCGGATCAACGATCAGTTTCGCAAGCGGAAGAAGGACACCGCGATGAGTGGGGCCGATTGGGGGGAGGATCGGAAGACGGCGGTGATTGACCGCTTTGAGGATCCGAAGGGCGATCTGCTCGGCCGGCTTTGGGATGTGGAGTGGAAGAAGAACCTGGCGGATGCCGCGCTGGATCGCGTCAAGGCGCAGGTTTCTCCGAAGCAGTATCAGATTTTCGACTACTATGTCGTGCGTCAGTGGGACGCCAAGATCGTTCAGGATCGACTGAATGTCAGCATGGCTCAGGTCTACCTCGCCAAACACCGGGTTGGTGCGGTATTGAAGAAGGAACTCGCCCGCTTGGAGGAGAATGCCGACGAATAGACCGCGACCTGATCCGAAGATTCCGGACCACGAGGTCCTGAGGCGCTTTGGTGGCGGTGCGTATGGGGAGGTCTGGCTGGCGCGTGGGGTGACCGGGGCGCTGCGGGCGGTGAAAGTTCTGTGGCGCGAGGATTTTGAGGATGAGCGTTCCTTTGAGCGGGAGTTTGAGGGGATTCTCAAGTATGAGCCGATTTCTCGTGATCATCCGGGATTGGTGAACGTGCTGCATGTCGGCCGCAGTCCGGACGGCAACGAGTTCTATTACTATGTGATGGAGCTCGGTGACGACATCACGGCGGGGCGGGATATCAATCCGATCGAGTATGAGGCGCGCACTCTGCGTAGCGACATCAAGCGGGAAGAGGGAAGGCGTTTGGAAACCGAGGCCTGCATCGACGTCGGCCAGCGTCTCGCCGAGGGCCTGAAGCATCTCCACGACAACGGCCTCGCCCATCGCGATGTGAAGCCGGCCAATGTGATTTTCGTCAATGGGAAGGCTAAGCTGGCTGATATCGGTCTGGTTGCCGCCCGTGGTCAGCGGACTTTCGTTGGGACGGAAGGCTTTGTTCCACCGGAAGGTCCGGGGTCGGCACAGGCGGATGTCTATTCCTTGGGCAAGGTGCTTTACGAAATGGCAACCGGTCGGGATCGGATGGATTTTCCCGAGCTGCCCGACGAGTTGCCGACCGGTCCCGAGAGAAAAGCCTGGCTGGCGCTCAATCAGATCATTTGCGAGGTCTGTGAACCCCATGTTTCCCGCCGGACCATATCGACGGCCGGTGATCTATCCGAGGCCCTTGGAAAGCTCAAAGCGGGCAAGCGTCGCAGGAAGCGGCGTCCGGTTGGTGCGATTCTCACCTCGATGTTCCTGGGCATGGTTCTGGTCTGGGGCGGGTGGGAGGTGCTGAGTGAGAGTCCGTGGGGGAAGGCGATGGTGGCGCCGCCAGAGGCACCGCCAGTGGTCCAGAAGCAGGCCTACATCCGTGTGGTCAGCACGCCGGAAGATGCCGAGGTGCTGGACATTTCGGAGGATCGGGAGAATGGCAAGCCGATTGGAAGTACGCCAACTGACGTACTTCCGGCCTTTGTCGGAGAGAAGATCCGGCTGAGGATCATTCAGGATGGGTATCAGCCGTATGAGTTGACGACCGTCGTGCCACCTGAAGCGGCCGAGGAACCTTTCCTGATCCGGGCCGATCTGGAGATCTTCGCGCCGCCAACGATGAACGAACCATGGAGTGATCAGCTCGGAAGGGACTACCGGCCGCTGGGTGAGGATCATGAAAGCGTCATCTATGTGACGGCGCCTGCGTGGGAGAAATACCTGGAGTCCGAGGAACGTCCGGAAGGGCTCGCCCAGGTGCTTGAGGTCGTGGAGTCCGGTCGGAAACTGAGGGTGATTCTGACGAGTGTTGGTGAAGCGACCAATTACTGCAATTGGCTGGTTCGGACGGGAATCGAGAAAGGGTTTCTCACCGAAGATCACGAGGCGATGCCACTTTTTGAAGACAAGTTCGACAAGCCGGGCATCAGCGAGGTCGGCCGCAGGGAGGGCTGGCGTCCATTCAAGGTGCTGGTGAGGCGCATTCCCTATGGAACGGTTCTGGTCAGCAGCGAGCCACCGGGGGCGGAGATCTATTTTGACGGGGTCAAGCGCGGTCTGGCCGAAGGGCCGCTGTTGGTGGACATGATCCGACCCGGAACCTGGAAGGTCACCGCGTCGATGGAAGGCTACAAATCGGAGACCCGCGAAATCACCGTAGGCCCCAAACAAGCGGAGACTTTAGTGCTGAGTCTGGAGCAGGACACGAGTGTGATACTCGACCGGCCATGGGAAAATTCGCTCGGGATGAAGTTTGTGCCGGTCGGCGACGAGTGGATGGCGGCGGTGTGGGAAACCCGGCGCAAGGACTACCGGGCGTATGCGGAAAGTGTCGGGACCCAAATGCCGCTGGTGGCGGACGGGGTGGAGTCCGATGAGATCGAAGATCCGAATGAGGACCATCCGGTGACCTTCATATCGCGGGATGACGCCGAGGCATTTTGCGAATGGTTGACCGCGAAAGAGCGGGGAGAGGATCGCATGAAGCGTTCGCTCGAATACCGGCTGCCGACCGATGCCGAGTGGAGTGCGCTCGCCGGCAGGCAGGAAGAGGAGGGCTATTCGCCGGCGCGGCGGGATCTTCTGAAGCCGGGTGAGTTTTTCTGGGGTGGGAGCTGGCCTCCTCCGGAGGGGGTCGGAAATCTCGCCGGCGAGGAATCGGAATTGTCACTCGGAAGTCGGATCGAAGGTTACGACGATGGCTTTGGGACGACTTCTCCGGTCGGTTCGTTTGCAGCGAATGAGCTCGGGATTTATGATCTCTGCGGGAACGCGCAGGAGTGGGTGATGGAGCCCTACAGCAGCCTGAGTCTTCCCGATGGCGAGGGTGTGTTGCGCGGCGGGGGATGGCTGAGTCATCAGGAAAAGGATCTTTATATCGGATCGCGAAATCCCCAGCCTCCGACAGCGAGCGAGGGGACCTACGGTTTCCGGATCGTGATTGCGCGGGAAAGAATCGTGGAGGACGATTTGACGGAAGAGGTGTTAGACGAAATTGAAGAACCAAGCGAAGACGATGGTCGAGATCCAGATTGATTATGAAGGGGAGCTGCATTGCTCCGTCGTCCACGGGCCTTCGGGCGATGTCATTGCGACCGATGCTCCGGTGGACAACAACGGGCGAGGTGAGGCGTTTTCACCCACTGACCTGGTGGCGGCCGCGCTGGGTGCCTGCATGTGCACGGTGATGGGGATCGTGGCCAAGAGAAAGGAGATCGCGATGGAGGGTGCGAGCGTGAGCGTGCGCAAGCACATGTCCGCAGATACCCCGCGGCGGATTGCAAAGATCGAGCTCGATATTTCGCTGCCGGTTGCTGCCGATCATCCAGAGCGCCCGATGCTGGAGGCGGCAGCGAAAGGTTGCCCGGTGCACCACAGTCTGCACCCCGAGATCGAAGTGGTGATGAATTGGGAGTGGAAAGGCTAGCGGCTAGCGCGACTGAAACACTTCAAGCTCCCTGATAAAGCCAATTTCGGCAGGGTAGTTGTCCTGCTTTGGATGCTGTTCGAGAAAGGTGATCCGCACGTGGCGGGCGGGGCGCTTGTCGAAGCGAATCGTCGCCTTGCCTTCCGTCTTGGCTTTGAATTCGTGGCGTCCGACTTCTTCGAAAGCCTTGCCGTTGGCGCTGATGGAGATGGCAACTGACTTGGTGGAACCAAAGGCGGGGACGCCGAGACGCACCGCGTGGATTTCACGATCGCCGAGCAGGTCGATGGTGGCGTGTTTGGGAAGGGGCGCTGAGCCGGTGGCGAAACACTGTCCTGCACCCCCATCCCAGCGCCCGTCTGTTAGGCCGCTGTTCCAGTTGCTTTTGTTCGGATCGCTGGAGGTGAAGGGTTTCCCCAGCGCGATGTTGCACCCGAGCTCGGGGTCGTGCGGCCAGTGGGAGTGAAACGCAGATGCCGGGAGCCCGGCACTGTTGACGAGATTGGGTGAGGCGGTTTGGGACCAGGCAAAGCGCACCTGCTTGGGTGATGGAACTTTTTCACTCCGAAGAACGACCTGATCGCCCTCGATCGTGGCCTTGGCCGGGTGGAAAACCTCATCGGCACCGGCAATTTCGAAGGAGTCGGGGGACTTCTCATCCCTCGTTTTCAAAGAGCTTCCGCAATGATTGAAGCGGACTCTGATGGCGGAGTCTTCTACGGAGAATTCGCGGAAAAGCGGACCGGACTTCACAAGATCCTTCTTGCCGTAGGTGTCGGCGAGCGCGAGCAGTGCGAGCCGGTGGCCGACATCTGATTTGTTGTTGGGGTGGATGTCCTGCGGGTTGCCGATGTCATTGATGACCGCCATGCCGGTGTGAGGGATTTCAAGCGTCTCGCATTGGGCGGCCCAGATCTGGGGAAGCTGATCTCCTTGGTCTCCGTAGTTGAAGGGTGCCAGCTGGACGAAAAGAAAGGGAGCGTCGGGATTTTCGAAGACCGAGCGCCAGCCATTGATCAGCGCTTCCATTTTCCAGCGGTACTGCATGCCATCGCCCCGGTTGGATTCGCCCTGATACCAGATGAAGCCGCGCAGGCCGTAGGGTTTGAGAGGATGAATCATCGCCTGATAGAGCCCGAGTTCCTTATTGTGCCCGACCGAGAGGATCGGAGGGGCGGGCGGCTGGGCGGGAGGCGTCTGATGGCGCTTGAGGGATTTGTGGGCTTTGCCGATCCAGGCGCGAGTGGCCGCGAGGTGGCGGTGGGCAGCTTCTTCGTAAGCTTTGGTGCCGGGAAGTCTTGGCAGGCGGTAGCGATGGATTTCGGCCAGCTCATCGACGGAGGCGAAACCTGCTTCCGGAATCCACGGCTCGATCCGCGATCCTCCCCATTCGCTTGAGATGATCCCGATTGGCACGCCGATTTCTTTTCTCAACTCGCGACCGAAGAAGTAGGCAACCGCGGAAAAATTCCGCACCGTCTCCGGCGTTGTCGCTTGCCACTGGGCATCGACGTCGTCGAGCGGATGCGGGGAGAGTTTGTTGGGCGCATTGAAGATCCGCATGCCTTCAACCGGACCGGAGTTGGCGATCTCCTGGTCTTGAGGGCGCGTTTTCGAGATCGGCCACTCCATATTTGACTGGCCACTTGCGAGCCAGACCTCGCCGACAAGCACATCCTTGATCCTGAGGGCATCGCCTTCCTCTTCGGTAACGACCAGTTCACCCGGAGTGGCATTGGCCGGCATGGCATCGAGCTGAACATTCCACCGACCGTCGCCGCCAGTTTTCGTCGACTTGGTTTGGCCGGCAAAGTTCACCACGATTTTCTTCCCCGGCTTTGCCCATCCCCAGACGGGAACAGGGCGGTCGCGCTGGAACACGGCTCCATCGGAGAAGAGATGGGGGAGCTTGACGCCAGCGATGGCCGGAAAGGTCGCCAGCAGAGCAAAGAGAAGCGTGAGAAGCAATTTCACTGGGTTTGCTTACGCCGTGGAAGGCTCGGTCTTGCAAGGATCTTGATATCGGGCGGGGTTTGAGCTGGATCGGTCGATTTTTGCTCCGGAAAGAGACGGAAATCCTGAAATATTCGCTTGCTTGCAGGGCATTGCGGGTGAACTCTTTTGCCGAATCATTACAAACCTAGGTAACTCACTAAGGAAATGCTTCCAGAGCACGCCCCATTCACCCCTGATCAACGCCGCAGCCTCGACTCGCTGCTTTCCGGACTGACTCCCGGACAGCGCTTCTGGCTCGCGGGTTTCTTGTCCGCCGAGTCTGCTGCAGTCCCCCCAGCCGGGGTCGGAGCCGCAAAGGCCTCGCTGTCGCTGACCGTGCTCTATGGCACTGAATCGGGAAATGCCGAGGAGCTTGCCGCGCTGACGACCAAGACCGCCAAGAAGCGCGGCTTCAAGGCATCGATGAAGAACATGGCGGATCTTTCGCCGGATGATCTGACCAAGGTGGAGAATCTGTTGGTGATTGTGAGCACTTGGGGAGAAGGGGATCCGCCGGAGACGGCGGTGGGATTCTACAATGATCTGATGAACGGCGCGCGTGAGCTGCCGAAGCTGCGCTTTTCCGTCTGCTCGCTGGGCGACACCAGCTACGAGCAGTTTTGCAAAATCGGCAAGGACTTCGACAGTCGACTTGAAGCGCTTGGGGGCAGTCGTGTCGCTGCACGTCAGGACTGCGATGTCGACTTCGAAGAGGCGCACGCCACTTGGATGGAGGCCGCACTAACAGCATTCGGTCCGGCGACGTCTGAAGCCCTGGTAGCCGATGCTTTCGTCCCTGTCGTGACCGAAGCGTTCGGCAAGAAGAATCCGTTTCCGTCCGAGTTGCTCGAAAAGGTCCTGCTCAACGGTGAAGGCAGTTCCAAGGAAACCTGGCATTATGAACTCTCGCTTGAGGGCTCGGGTCTGAGCTACGTGCCGGGCGACTCGCTCGCGGTGGTGGCTCTCAATGCTCCAGACATGGTCGAAGGCGTGCTTAAGGCAGCCAGGCTGAAAGGAACCGAGGAAGTCACCTTGAAGGGCGGTTCACCCAAGTTGCTGGCGGACGTGCTGCGTGAGGATCTCGAAATCACCACGATTTCCAAGGCGGTCTTGAAGAAGCTTCAGGCTGTCACCTCATCGGACCGACTTGCGTCCTTGTTGAATGATGATGCCAAGGATGAACTCCGGGATTATCTCTGGGGCCGTTGGTTGGCTGATGCTCTCGTTGATTTCGCACCGGATGGAGTGTCGGCCGAGCAGTTGGTATCGATTTTGAGAAAGCTGCCGCCGCGTCTTTACTCGATCGCTTCCAGCCCGTTGGCGCATCCCGATGAAGTGCATCTCACCGTGGCATCCGTGCGCTATGAGGCGAATGGTTCTTTGAAAAAGGGAGTGGCATCGACCTATCTGGCGGACCTTGTGAATCAGGGTGGCAAGGTGCTGGTCTATACCCAGCCTAACAAGAACTTCCGTCTGCCTGAATCTGATGAGACAGCGATCATCATGGTCGGACCAGGCACTGGAGTCGCGCCTTTCCGTGCCTTTGTTGAAGAGCGCGCGGAGAGGGAAGCCAGGGGTAAGTCGTGGTTGATCTTCGGGGACCAGCATTACACCTACGACTTCCTCTATCAGCTTGAATGGCAGGATCATCTCAAGAGCGGTGCCCTGAGCAAGTTGGATGTCGCCTTTTCCCGCGATCAGCCGGAGAAGGTCTATGTCCAGGATAGGATGATCGAGAAGGCAGAGGAGCTCTACGCCTGGCTCGAAGAAGGTGCCCATTTCTATGTCTGTGGCGATGCCTCACGCATGGCCCACGACGTTCACGAGGCCCTGATTTCGATCGTCGAAACCCAAGGCGGCAAAACTCACGAAGAGGCCGAGGCTTATGTCGAAGCCCTCAAGAAGGCGAAGCGCTATCAGCGCGATGTTTATTGAAACCCGAATCCAAATTTCAAATCGCAACCTAGAGAAAATGAGCGAAGAAAAGCTAGCAGCCAACGAAGGGATCAAGATCCGTTCGAACTATCTGCGTGGAACGATTGCGGAAGGCATGGCGGACCTGTCAACCGGTTCCCTGTCGGACGATGATCAGCAGTTGATCAAGTTCCACGGCAGCTACCAGCAGGACGACCGCGATTTGCGGGCGGACCGGCGCAAACACAAGTTGGAGAAGGCTTACTCCTTCATGATCCGCATCCGGGTTCCGGGTGGTGTGGCGACCCCGCAGCAGTGGATCGAGACTGACCGTATGGCGGATCAGTTCGCGAATGGGACGATCAAGCTGACCACACGTCAGGCCTTCCAGTTCCACGGGATCATCAAGACCAACCTCAAGCGGACGATCAAGGAGATCAATGAGGCGGCGATGGATACCATTGCGGCTTGCGGTGATGTGAACCGCAACGTGATGTGCAATCCGAATCCTTATCTCTCATCGGTCCACGATGAGGTTCTCAAGGCGGCTCGGGATATTTCGACTCACCTGACACCGGCGACCCGGGCTTATCATGAGATCTGGCTCGATGGTGAAAAGATCGAGACGAGTGAGGAGGAGCAGGAGCCGATCTACGGCAAGACCTACCTGCCCCGGAAGTTCAAGATCACCATCGCAGTTCCTCCGAGCAACGATGTGGATATTTTCGCCAACTGCCTGTCGTTCATCGCGATCGTCGAAGACGGCAAACTGGTGGGTTACAACGTCGCCGTCGGCGGCGGCATGGGGTCGACGCATGGAGATGAGAAGACCTATCCGCGCATCGCCGATGTGATCGGATTCTGCACACCCGAGCAGGTGGTGGATGTGTCGGAAAAAGTGGTGATGGTGCAACGCGACTTCGGCTGCCGCACGGATCGCAAGCACGCCCGTTTCAAATACACCGTGGATGACTACGGGCCCGATTGGATCCTGGCGAAGCTCAATGAGTATCTCGGCTATGATCTGGGTCCGGTGCGTGACTACGAGTTCGCTGACAATGGAGACCGCTTCGGTTGGGTCGAGGACGAGAAGGGGAACTATCACTACACCCTGTTTGTGGAAGGGGGGCGGGTGCTCGATACGCCTGGCTATCCGATGCGCGAAGGTTTGCGGGAGATCGCGAAGATTCACGACGGCGACTTCCGTCTGACCGCGAACCAGAACCTGATCATTGCCAACATTTCGTCGAAGAAGCGGGCGGAAGTGGAAGCGCTCTTGGAAAAGTATGGGATGGCAAAGAGCCATGAGCGCAGCGCGATGCGTCTTTCATCGATTGCCTGCGTCGCCCTTCCAACTTGTGGTCTCGCGCTTGCGGAGGCCGAACGCTATCTGCCGGAGGTTATCACGGATGTTGAAGAGGAACTTGAGAAGGTGGGTCTGCGTCACGACGCGATCACGATCCGCATGACGGGTTGCCCGAATGGCTGCGGTCGTCCTTTCATTTCTGAGATCGGCTTCGTCGGTCGTGGCCCGAATCGTTACAACCTCTACCTCGGTGGCGGACATGCCGGTCAGCGCCTCAGCAAGCTCTATCGCCAGGATCTCGATGCGGCGGACATCCGCAGCACGCTTGCTCCAATCATCGGGCGCTACGCGAAGGAGCGCGAAGAGGGCGAGCACTTCGGTGACTTCGTGATTCGTGCGGGCTTTGTCGAAGCGACTGTGCAAGGCGGCGACTTCCACAAGAACATCAAGGCGGAGGCCCTGAGCAACTGAAGGGTCTGAAAGACCGAGACAGCATGTCCATTGCCACTGAAAGTGCTGAATCACTCAGCATCGAGCTTGCCGGGCTCAATGCGGGCGATCGATTACGCCTGCTGCGCGAGCATTTTGGTGGCCGACTCGTGGCGTCGACGAGCTTCGGATTGCAGTCGGCCGTCATGCTCGATCTGATTGCGCAGCATGCGCCTGATGTGCCGGTGGTGTTCATTGATACCGGATTTCTCTTTCCGGAAACCTATCGTTATGCCGAGCAGTTGACGGAACGCCTAGGGACCGACCTGCGGATTTTTCATCCTCGCTTCAGTGCGGCCCGGATGGAGGCGGTTCATGGAAAACTATGGGAGCAGGGGAAGGAAGGCGGGGACAAGTATTCGGTGATCACCAAGGTCGAACCGATGGACCGGGCGCTGCGCCAGCTGGGGGCGGACGTCTGGATCAGTGGCGTGCGACGAAGTCATTCCAGCACACGAATTGACCGGCCGCTCGCCGAGCAGCAGAAGAAGACACTCAAGGTCTATCCGATCCTCGACTGGGCGGATGCCCAGATTTCAGCCTACATGCACGATCGCGGCTTGCCGAGCCATCCGCTCGCGGACCATGGTTACGTGACCATGGGTGACTGGCATAGCACCAAGCCGGCAGTCGATGGTCTCGACGCCGAAGCGACCCGCTTCAATGGCGATAAATACGAGTGCGGCCTGCACCTCGATTCGGGCAACACCGATTTCCAAATCTAACATTCAACTACGACAATCCCATGCCAATCGCACAATCCATGGTCGACACCGTCGGCAACACTCCACTCATCAAGCTCAACAAGGTGACTGCTGGTCTCGATGCCGAGATCTGCGTGAAAGCCGAGTTCTTCAATCCACTCTTCAGCGTCAAGGATCGCATCGGCAAGGCGATGATCGAGGCTGCTGAGAGGGACGGTTCGCTCAAGCCTGGTGGTCTGATCATCGAGCCGACTTCCGGTAATACTGGGATCGCGCTGGCATTTGTGGCTCGGGCGAAAGGATACCGCTGCATCCTGACGATGCCGGAGAGCATGTCGATCGAGCGTCGCGTGTTGCTGCGCTTGCTCGGTGCGGAGTTGGTCCTGACACCGCGTGCCAAAGGCATGGGCGGGGCGATTGCGATGGCGAAGAAGATGCTTGAAGAGGATCCGAGTGCGTTCGGTCCGGGACAGTTCGATAATCCGGCCAATCCGCAGGTCCATCGCGAAACCACTGCCGAGGAAATCTGGAAGGATACCGATGGCGAGATCGCCGCCTTCGTGGCGGGTGTTGGAACGGGAGGCACGATTACGGGTGTCGGCGAGGTCCTCAAGTCGCGCACCGATCTGAAGGTCTTTGCCGTCGAGCCGACCGCCAGTCCGGTGATCTCCGGCGGCGCTCCGGGTCCGCACATGATTCAGGGGATCGGTGCCGGATTCATTCCTGGAAACCTCAATGTCGACGTGATTGATGAGACGATCCAAGTCACCAATGAGGATGCTTTTGCAACCGCGCAGGCTCTGGCTCAGGAAGAAGGGCTGCCTGCTGGCATTTCGACCGGAGCCAACGTTTGGGCTGCGATGCAAGTGGCCAAGCGTCCTGAATTCAAGGGCAAGCGGATTGTCACCATCGGCTGCTCGGCGAACGAGCGCTACCTCTCGACGCTGCTTGCTGAGAAAGTTCGTGAAGAAGTCGCGCAACTGCCGGTGGCGGACATCTGAGAATCGTCGTCACTTCAACATTCTCGAAACACAAGCGCCCGGTCGATCATTCGACAGGGCGCTTTTTTGAGGGGAATGAGCGAAGGTCGTGCCAGTTCGAATTACTCCGCCGGAGTTTCGATCTCTGGAAGCGCGACATCGCTTGGATCTGCCGATGGGGCCTTGCCGCTCCGGACTTCGCCATTCTTGAGATCCTGGAAGAATGATTGCCGATTGGTTTCCTTCGAGTAGCGAATCCCCATTCCGACGAAGAAGGAACATGCGGCCAGCAAGAGGAAGACCATGGTCATGAGAAAGCTTGCACCTCCACTCGGCGGGGCGCTGACGACATGAGGACGCGGTTCAGGCGCTTGCCTGCGGGGCTTCTCAGAGCGGCTTTCGGAAGCTTCCTCCTTGATGATTGGCGACTCCGCAGGC
Organism: Haloferula sp.; assembly: GCF_049672945.1. Lineage (NCBI taxonomy): Bacteria > Pseudomonadati > Verrucomicrobiota > Verrucomicrobiia > Verrucomicrobiales > Verrucomicrobiaceae > Haloferula > Haloferula sp. Next base: position 51,463 of record NZ_JBATWY010000004.1, read on the forward strand.
CCTTCTTTGTTGAGCTCGATGAGCTCTTCCGGAGTGAGGGTGAAATCGAAGGCCACGTCGCCGATTTTGACCGGTGCCCCATCGGACAACTCGACGATGTCTTTGACCTTGCCGTCGAGTTTGGTGCCGTTGGTCGAGCCGAGATCACGGAGTTGGTAACCCCCTTTGACACGTTCCATGATCGCATGGCGGACGGAAATGGACCCGCAATCGATCACGATGTCGTTTTCGCTGCCTCGGCCGAGAGTGACGCTCTTGCGATCAAGGGCAAAGCGGTAGGGTTGGGACTTCTTGTCCGGAACGGTAATGGTGACGCGTGGCATGTGGGTAGAACGGGGTTTGCGGAAGATTTCTAGCGGAAAATCGAGGCGATCTGCACGGAAAATCTCGATTGCGGCGGATCGCGATAAATCCCGATTGCCAAGCGGGCCCGGCTCTGCTGGATTTGTCTCACCATGGCCAGCGCTACAAACGTCCTCGCAAGCGGGATTGAAATCAACGGGTCGATCCGTTTCTCCAATGACATGATCATCGACGGTAAGATCGAAGGGGAAATCATTTCTGACAAAGGTCGTGTGACCATCGGTGAGAACGCCTTCATCAAGGGAGACGTGACTGCCGGTGAGGTGAAGGTCTTCGGCAAGGTCGAAGGAAAGATCACTTCGGAGCGTTGCGAACTGAAGGCCAAGAGCCGTCTCGAGGGCGATATCAAGACGAAGAACCTTTCGATGGAAGAAGGTGCGTCACTTTCGGGGAAAACCGAAATCGGCGGCTGAAGTCAGCCGCAGGCAATTTTCAATTTTAAAGGGTGGCCCTGCCGGGGTCGCCCTTTTTTTATCCTCCTGCAAGGCCCTGCTGACGGTCCCAAGCGATCACGGAGCCAGCTCGCGACAGATCCAGGCGATCCGCTCGGCGACGGATTCGGTCTCCAGCATCTGCTGACGGTCGTCGGGTTGATGCAGGAATTGCTGACAAATCACATCCGCAAGAATGGCGGGGTCATCGATCTGCCGGCTCATGTCGAGCACGGTTTGTCGGACCTCTTCGGGAAGTTCCAGTGTGGCGGCCTCCGCCGCTTCGCGAAGGGCTTCGGTGGCCGACTCCGCCTGGGATTCAGGCTCGAAGACGGCTGGCAAGGGAGAGATGCGAGCTTTCGGGTAGGGGGCGTCGTCGATCCACTCGGTGAATCGGACCCGGATCACCCCATGCAGCAGCAGGTTGGAACTGCCGTCTTCCATTTCCCGGGAGGCGCGGACCAGTCCGACGGTGCCAATGGGGGCGGTGCACTTGCCGGGTTCCTTTGTTTCCGCTCCAGTCAGGCGAGCGACGGCGAAGAAGCACGAGTCGGACAGCGTGTCTTCGAGCATCTGCCGGTAGCGGGGCTCGAAGATGTGCAAGGGCAGGCCACCGTGGGGAAAAAGGGTGCAGTCCGGGAGAAGCATGGCACCGCAGACTTCCGGAATGTGGAGCGAGGACATGCCCTATGGGAGTCTGGAAGTATCGGGGACGCAACGTCAAATCCTCGCGACTTGGCTGCGGCTATCTTCGCGCATCGCAAATGCAAGGTTCGCCGCAACAAGGGCACCGGAAGCGACCAAAGAGAAGCACGCGTGAGGTGACGGCGAGCCGGTAACTCCCGAGAAGGCGCGAGGCCTTGCGGTTCCGGCTGCAGCGCGGGTTGGCGATGAGCGGTCCGTGACAAAGCGGGCAGCGGATGCCTGATCCAACCATCAGATAGATGAGGCCACTGGGAATCGCGATGCCGAGAAAGACGCCGCTCAAGTAAAGGTCTTCCCGATGATCGAGAACCGTGGCCCACAGAATGGCGGGAATCAGCAGAACGACGCTTAGCGTGAAAAGAAGGAACATGAAGCTGCCAAGCCGAAGTCTCGCGACGGATCTGCTGGAATGAAAACGATGCATCCGGACTCCTTGTCGAACGGGAACAATCGAAAGGAAAGGCGAAAGTCTCAGAAACCGAAGCTTAATCGAAAGATAACATGACAAGCTCTGATAAAAGAAATTCAGATATCATCCCGGGCTCTCGTTTCGAACCTCATGAGCTCAGCGATGAAGGTCAGCGGGACGTGACCGGTTTCACCGTTCCGGTTCTTCGCAAGCACAAGCTCAGCCTTGCCGGCCTCCTCTTCCTTTTCTTCCTCGGTCTCGGCGTAGTAGGCAGTCCGGTAGAGCAGCCCGATCATGTCGGCGTCCTGCTCGATGGTTCCGGATTCCCGCAGGTCCGACATACGTGGAACCCCTAGTGATTTGCCGGTCCGTCCCTCCGGGCCGCGGTTGAGCTGGGCGAGGACGATAATCGGAATGCTCAGCTCCTTGGCGAGGGCCTTGATGCCGGCGGAGATCTCACCGATTTCCCGCTCCCGGGAATTTGCCGCCTGCTTGGAATTGGATTTGAGTAGCTGGAGGTAGTCGATGGCAATCAGGCCGATGTTGTCTTCGCGTTTTCGACGGCGGGCCTTGGCCCGCAGGGTTTCGATTGGAATGCCTGCCGTATCATCAACCCACAACTTCGCCGAAGCCACTTCCTGCGCAGCCCGTTTGAGTTTGATCAACGACTCCTTGTTGGGCTTGAAGCCTTTCCCAAGCTGGCTCATTGCGAATCGGGCGCGTGAAAAGACCAGCCGCTGGACGATCTGGAAGGCCGTCATTTCGCAGGAGAAGACCATCGATGGCACGCCTTGATCGATCGACATGTGTTCGACCAGATTCATCATCAGCGAGGTCTTACCCATTGAGGGTCTGGCGGCGACGACGAACATTTCCCCGGGTTTCAGGCCCTTGCTCATGCGGTCGAGATCGGGATAGCCGGTGGCCACTCCCTGAACCTCCATTTCGCCTGCGAGGATCTCTTGGAAGCGGGTCATGACCTCGCCGACGGATTCCTTGATGTCGAAGCCACGTGCCGATTCGTTGCCCTGGCGGATGCCGAGGACCGACTGTTCGACGCGATCAAGGAGCTGCTGGGTTTCTTCCGGATTGTCGTAGGCCTCGGTGATCGATTCGGTGCAGGTCTGAATGATCGATCGCAGCACATACTTGTCTTTCACGATCCCGAGGTGGGTCATGAAATGGGCGGCGTTCGGAGCGTAGGTGTAGATGTCGGTGATCGCCGATGAGCCGCCGAGGTGATCGAGCGTGCCCCGGTCGTGGAGCTTCGAAACCAGCGACACCAGCTCGATTTCGATCCCCTTCGAGTTGAAATCCGAAAGTGTTTCGTAGAGCAGTCCGTGGGCAGGCAGGTAGAAGTGATCGCGGGTCAGGCCTTCCTCGTGGGCGCGGCCGATCCATTGCTCGGGATCCTTGAGCATGGAGGAGAGGATGCTTTTCTCCGGTCCGAGGGCATTGGGCAGAGAGCGGGAAACGTCACCGGCCATGTCGTCGGCGCCGGATTGAAGGGACATATTGTCGAAGGGTTTCTTGGATTGAACGTCGGTAGCCATCAGAGGGGGCGAAGTTGTCCGACCGATGAAATTCGGTCAATGGTGGCGAGCTGCGAACTTCTGTGAATAACCCTCTTCAGGGGGGACGTCGTGGCGGGACGCCGCGAACACGGCCTGCCCCGGGCCGGGGCAGCGACAGGCGGGAAACAAAACGGGCGGGTTCCGAAGAACCCGCCCGCTTGGGAAAAGGATGTGAATAAGCTTACTCGGCGCCTTCGTCACCGGTGGCCTCGACGTTGATCGTCATGGTGGTGGTGACATCGGGATGGACGCGGATGGTCACGTCGTTTTTGCCGGACTTCTTGATCGGCTTGTCGAGCTCGATGGCGTGGCGATCGATGATGATACCAGCCGCTTCGAGTTCCTTGTGAATGTCGATCGAGGTTACCGAACCGAATGCTTTGCCGCCCTGGCCGAGCTCGAGAACGAACTTCGGACGGAGCTTGGAAATTTTGGTGGCGATGGCTTGGGCGCCTTCGAGTTCCTCGGCTTCGCGACGGGCGCGGGCAGCTTTGAGGTTTTCGATGTGGCGGAGATTGCCTTTGGTGGCCTCATAGGCCTTGCCGGTGGGGACGAGGTAGTTGCGTGCATATCCTGCACGGACTTTGACGACGTCGGACTCGGCACCGAGACCTTCGATTTTTTGACGGAGAATGACTTGAGCGTTGGCCATGGCGTACTTTGAGCGTTGCTTGGGGGCGGGGAGGTAGGCAGGCGGGCAGGATGAGTCAAGGAAAATGCAGGAAAGGCTGAACGAACGTAGGATCTGGCTCGACCGGCATTTAGAGTCTGCTAGCTCTTGAGCCTGAGCCATGGGAGACGAAGAAAAGAAGAATCCGCCACCGCCGAGTCTGAGCAAGCCAGCGGCCACTCCGCCCCCACCGAGTCTGCACAAGCCCGACCCGGCGCCGTCGATGCCGCCGGCTGCGGGAAATTCCGGGCCGCCGGTCCTTCAGGAGAAGCCGATCGTGAAGGATGAGGATCAAGGAGACGACGAACTCGTTCACGGGGCCATGGCTCCACTGAATACCCGGCTGATTGCGGCCTTGATTGATGGCTTGGTCGCGATGGGACTCTACTTGATTGCATGGAAGCTGCTTCCGGCGTTTTTGGAGAATTTGGCGTGGGTGTTTCAGTTCGGCTACTGGGTGACCCGCGATTCGCTGCCGTTTCTCAAGGGCCAGAGCATCGGCAAGACCGCGATGAAGCTCAAAGTCGAGAAGCGCGATGGGACCACGATGATCAAAGACTGGCCAACGGCGGTCATTCGAAACCTGCCGATGATCATTCCGTTCTTTGGTCCGTTGATCGAGGCGATCGTGCTCTTCACCCGCGACAACAAACCGGAGAAGGGGCTGCGCCTGGGGGATGACTTTGCGAAAACCAAGGTGGTCGTTTGGCGGCCTGAAGAGGAGGCTGCTGAGTGAAGATGAGGTAGTCTATTTCTGGCAGCCGGGGCACCAGTAGGTGGAGCGTTGGCCCATGACCTTTTGCTTGATCGTCGATTCGCAGTTTCGACAAGGCTCGCCACTGCGGTCGTAAACGAAGAGGCGCTGGCGAAAGTAGCCGGGTTGTCCGTCGGAGTTGACGAAGTCCCGAAGCGTGGTGCCGCCTTGCTCGATGGATTCGTGGAGGACTTCGCGGATCGATTGCGTCAGGCGTTCCAGCTTGGGGCGGGAGAGTCTTCGGGCGGCGGTCGTCGGGCGAATCCCTGCGCGGAACAGGGATTCGCTGGCGTAGATGTTGCCGACACCGACGACCACCTTGTTGTCCATGATGACCTGCTTGATCGGCGTGGATCGGCTGGCGCAGGCTTGCTTGAGATGGCTGGCGGTGAAGTCGACGGAAAGGGGTTCGGGTCCGAGTTTTGAGAGCAGCGTGTGCTCGAAGGGGTCTTCGTTCGGAAGGTGCAGGTAGATGCCGAAGCGACGGGGATCGTGAAAGCGCAGCTGCTGTCCGTTGGTGAGATCGAGGATGATGTGATCGTGTTTTCTGAGGTCGCTCAGTGGGTCGGCGAGACGGAGGCTGCCCGACATGCCGAGGTGGACGATCAGCGAGCCCTTTTGTTCGAGGGTGATGATGAGATACTTGGCACGTCGTCTAACATCAGTGAATCGGTCCCCTTCGATCTGATCCAGAGTTTCCGAAACGGGATGGCGAAGCTGGCGATTGCGGACGATGACTTCACGGATGCCTGTTCCGATGAGATGGGGGGCGATGCCGCGAAGGGTGGTTTCGACTTCTGGAAGTTCGGGCATGCCTAGGGGAGGATGTAGTAGATGGTGGCGATCACATGACAGACGCTGCCGGCGATCACGAACAGGTGCCAGATGGCGTGATTGAAAGGGAGGGTGCGCCAGGCGAAGAAGATCACACCTAGGGTGTAGCAAAGTCCTCCGGCGACCAACCAGGCGAGGCCGGGACCCGGTAGATTTCGGATCAAGGGCACGATGGCAATGACCGCCAACCAACCCATCACCACGTAGAGCGCAGTCGACCACCAGGCTTCGCGGTTTTCCTTCATCACCGATTTCAAAACGACGCCGAGAATCGCAAGCATCCAGACAGCGGTGAAGAGCGACCATCCCCACGGCCCACGAAGGGTGATCAGCGTGACCGGGGTGTAGGTGCCGGCGATGAGAAGGTAGATGCAGGCGTGATCGAGGATTTGGAAGAATGAGCGGAGGCGGGGGGTTGAAACGCTGTGGTAGATGGTCGAGGAGGTGTAGAGCAGGATCAGGGTCGTGCCGAAAACAGAGGAAGCGACAATGCGCAAGGGATCCGATCCGGAGGCAGAGATCATCAGAACCAGTGCGATGACCGAAAAGATGGATCCGATGGCATGGGTCACCTGACTGGCATATTCCTCATTTCTGCTGTCGCAGAGCGGGGAGCGAGGGCGGAAGGGGACGGCGGCCACGGGCGGAAACTTAGAAGGGCAGGCTCCTTCTGTCCACGCCGGGATGCTTTCCTTGAGGTCGAGATGATCAGTGCTAGCATCGCTCCATGCGGAGAGGGAAAAAGGTCAGACTGGTTTGCTCTGACATTGATGGGACGGTTCTTGGAGAGCCTGATTCAGTGGTGGAGTTCAGGAAAATCTGGGACGGCATGGGCTCGGAGCGACCGGTCCTGATGTATAACACAGGTCGATTACTGGAAGACGCCAAACGGGTCATTCGCGAGGGAGGTTTGCCGATGCCGGACTATTTCGTCGGTGGTGTGGGGACGATGGTCGAGGAGGTGGCGAGCGGTGAGGTTTTGACGGAGTATTCTCAGGTGCTCGATCAAAACTGGGAACGGGCCCGGGTGCATGAGATCGTGAGTGGATTCGAAGGCATCACGCCTCAGGCGGACGAGCAGCAGCATGAGTGGAAAAGCAGCTGGTTCTGGCAAGAGGCGTCGGCCGCGGACCTTGAGCGTCTGAAGTCGTCGCTGGCGAATGCTGGGCTAGAGGCGCAGGTGATTTATTCGTCGGCCAGGGATCTGGACCTACTTCCGATGACCGCCAACAAGGGCAATGCCTTGCGCTGGATTTGTGAACGTTTGGGCATCGGACTGGATGAAGTGGTGGTCTGTGGCGACACGGGCAATGACTCGTCGATGTTCCTGGTGCCGGGAGTCCGGGGAATCGCCGTGGGGAATGCTGAAGCGGAATTGCTAGAGGCCATCGCAGGGACGGATGCCCATCATTCCAAAAGAATATGTGCGGCCGGTGTTCTTGAAGGTTTGCGGCTTCTTGATGTGATTGAAGAACCCCACATTTCAGACTCATGAGAGATAAGATCGATATTCTCCATTTCTCGATTCACGGTTTGATCCGCGGCGAAAACCTTGAGCTTGGTCGCGATCCGGACACCGGAGGGCAGTGCCTTTATGTGCTGGAACTCGTCAAGGCGCTCGCGCGCGACGAAAGAGTCGGACGAGTGAGTCTGGTGACCCGCCGGGTTTTTGACAGCAGGGTCTCGGACGACTATGCCGCCGCCGAGGAAGATCTTGGAAACGGAGCGGACATTCGGCGGATCGAAGCCGGTCCGCGGCGTTACCTGCGCAAGGAAGTGCTGTGGCGACATCTGGACGCTTTCGTCGACGGCACGCTGGCATGGCTTCGTCGCGAACGGCGCGTGCCCGATCTGATCCATGCTCACTACGGCGATGCCGGTTATGTGGGTCGGCAGGTGGCCGCCGTGCTTGGCTGCCCCTTTGCTTTCACAGGACATTCGTTGGGTCGAGTGAAGCGGCAGAGACTCCAGGAGGGTGGAATCGATTCCGCTGATGCGGAGCGCCGCTATAACCTTGATGCCCGGATCGAGGCAGAGGAAATGAGTCTGGACGCGGCTTCGATGGTTTGCACGAGCACTCAGCAGGAAGTCGACGAACAGTATTCGCTCTATGATCAGTATGCTGCTGAACGGATGCGCGTGATTCCTCCGGGGGTCGATCTGACCCGCTTCGATGGCGAAGGTGATCCGGACGTGATCCGTGGCGTGGCGGAGAAGGTGGATCGCTTTCTAACTGATCCTTCGAAACCAGCGGTTCTGGCCATTGCGCGGGCGGATGAACGCAAGAATCTGGTCGGTCTGGTGAAGGCATTCGGTGGCAATGAATGGCTTCGGGAACATGCCAATCTGGTGGTGATCGGCGGCAATCGCGACAAGCTTGCCCAACTTCCACCCGGTGGTCGGAAGGTTTGGAATGAACTCCTCAAGGCGATTGACGATCTCGATCTCTACGGTGTTTGTGCGATTCCCAAAAAGCATGCAGCGCCTGAGGTTGCCGGCTTTTATCGCTGGGCATCCGAGCGCAAGGGCGTGTTCGTCAATCCGGCGTTTACCGAACCCTTCGGGCTGACCCTGCTCGAAGCGGCGGCGGCTGGGCTTCCTCTTGTGGCGACGAATGACGGCGGCCCGCGTGATATTCTAGCGAACTGTGAGAATGGAGAACTCGTCAACGCCTTGGATCAAGACCAGATCGGCAAGGCGATTGAGAGCATTCTTTCCGATCCAAAGCGGCAGGAGAAACTATCAAAGGTGGGCGGGGTGAAAGTTCGTGAGCACTACAGCTGGGACGCTCATGTCGGAAGGTACCTCGAGGAACTCGAACGGATTCTTCCGAAAGAAGGCAGGCCGGACGAAGAAGGCTCGCGCCAGCTGCTGGCAAAAGCAGAGCACTGGGTGGTGATGGATTTGCCACCCGCTCTCGAGGAAGAGTCTGACGAATTGGTCGATCGCTGGCGGACTCTTTTCCGCTCGAACGAGATCGGGCTGGGGATTGCGACAGGCCTTTCCTACGCCGACACGCGTGAGGTCATCGAAAGGCTCGACATGCCGAAGCCGGCCTTTGTGATCAGTGGGCTGGGAGCGGCGATTCGCTATGGCAAGACCGGGGTAAAGGATGAGGTCTGGGACAAGCAGGTTCGGATTCGCTGGGACCGCGAGGCTGTCGTCAAGGCGCTGGAAGACGCAGAGAATCTCGAACTCCAACCTGAAGACCGCCAGCATCCCCTCAAGGTTTCCTACTTTTGGAAAGGTGAGGGAAAGCCGATGCCAAAGCCGATTCTCGGGAATCTGCGCGAGCAGGGGGTCGCGGCGAAAGTGATGGTGACTGCCGATTGCTTTGTCGATGTCGTGCCCGTGCGCTCGGGAAAAGATGTGGCGCTGCGCTATCTTGAGCACAAATGGGGCATTGATCCGGCGCGGATCTACTGTTTTGGGACCTACGGCAACGATATTTCCATGGTGAGGGGTCGGAACCTGAGTGCGATCGCCAAGGATGGGGATGCCACGCTGCGGCGTCTTCGCTCCCGACCACGGCTTTACAAGTGCAACGAATCGGGACTCGCCGGTTTCTTCGAAGGGCTGGACTTCTATGGGATTCTGGAAGGATCACCGCCGCCACTTCCGGAGGAAGCGGATACGAGCGATGACGAAGCTGTGCCAGAAAGCGAGCTTCAGGCCTGACGATGGAAATGAAGGCCTGCCACGTGGTCTGCGGCCCGCCCGCGTCAGGAAAAACCCACTATGCCCGCCGGATCGCTGCGGAGTTGGGGGCTTGTTTGATCGATAGCGACGAAGTGGCGGAACGGCTGGTTCGTGCCGGACTCCAGCTTGCCAAAATGAATCCGGACGACCGCGATTCACCGGCATACAAGCAGGCCTATCGAGAAGTGGTCTACGAAACCATGTACGATGTTGCTCGTAGTAACTTGGAAGTGGTTCCCGTCGTGCTTGCCGGGCCCTTTACCAATGAAGGCGGGATGTACGCCTGGCCGGAGATGCTTGAGGCGAGGCTGGGCGTGATGCCGGAGCTGCACTTCGTCTGGTGCCGGCCCGGGCAGCGGCGACTGAGAATGATGAAACGGGGGAAACCCCGTGACCTACCGAAGCTCGTGGACTGGGAAGCGTATTGCGAGACCTGCCGCGAGGAGGCGCCGGTCTGGCGCCATCACTTCGTCGACACCAGCTCATCGTAGACCTCGAGTGTGCCTTCGAGCATTCGCTGGAGCGTGAAGGGGTTCTCCCGCGTGACGGCAGCAGGCGCAGCGAGCAGCTCGCGGATGATCGGCAAGGATGCATCGGGGTCGAGGGGGGGCAGGAGGCCTTTGGGATAAAGGAGTTCCAGCTGTTCCATGACGCCGCCGAGGGCGTAACCGGCGACGGGGATTCCCAAGCTCAGGGCTTCGAGCGTGGTCCGGCCGAAAGACTCGGGTTGCCGGGTCAGCGAGAGCACCAATGTTGAAACCGCGAGAATCTCCCGAAGGTCGGAGCGGTTCCCGGTGAAGGTGATGCGTTCGCTGAGTCCGGCTTCTCGGACCGCCTGATGAATCTCGGACTCGTAGTCCTTTTTGCGCGGATGAGCGCCGCCGACGATCAGACCGTGGAGCGAGGGGTCATCTTTAAGCTGGTTGAAGATTTTGATGAAATCGCCATGTCCTTTCAACCGCGTGATCCGACCCGGCAGGGTGATCAGGCGTTTGCCGATCGTGGTTGGAAACTCAGATTCGAATTGCGAGCGCCAGTCGGAATCAGGTTGAAACCCATAAGGGTAGGCAGCTGGATCGACGCCGCGAGGAACGACCCGGAGACGCTCGTCCGGAGTGGTCGGGTAATTACTGCGAACATAGTCGCGAATGCTTTCCGAGACGCAGATCACCCGTTCGCCGCGGCACATGATTTGTGACCAGCGGCTCACTGAGTAGAACCCGTGGACCGTGGTGACGAGTCGGGGCCGGGAGGAGGGTGAGAGTTTTCTCCAAACGAGCCAGAGCAACCACGCGGGGACCCGGGAACGAAGGTGGAGGATGTCAGGTCTTTCGCTCTCCAGGAGCGCCCGGACCTGCCTGGCAAGGAAGAGGGTGCTGAGGCTCTTTTTTCCGACCGGCAGGGTGATGTGGCGGCTGCCATCGGACTCCAGCTCGGAGACGAGTCGACCGCCGCCCGAAAGGACCAGCGATTCGTGGCCCTGCCTGATGAGGTGGGCACCCAGTTCGAGGGTGCCACGTTCGACCCCGCCGGAATTCAGCTCTGGAAGAACCTGAAGAACCTTCATGGATTGGGGAGGAGTGAAGGGAAAAAGCGTTTGAGAACCTCGACCGCACAGCGTTCGGACTCACGGAGGACTTCCGGTGGCTCGGGCAGCGGGTTCGACGGCTCCCAATGGTCGAAGGGCGTCAGGTAGCGGTCGGCGATGAGTTCATCGATCCCTCTGGCGACCCGGCCGTCAGGCTTGAGCCGCGGAACCGGGAGGAGGCCCACCCGTGCGCCACTACTAAGGGCCTCGTAGATCATCGAGACGCTGTCTTCGGTGACCCAGACTTCGGCTGCTTCCGCCAGTCTCTCGGGGAGCCAGTCCCGACCGGTGCTGGCATGGGGGTGAGTGATCAGGGCCGGGCAGTTCTTTGCCAAGGACTCGAGTTCTCCTTCAGGTGTCCGGCGCGAGTTGGTCACACGCCAAGGTCTTTCGCCACAGGCCTTGACGATGATGCGGATCGCGGTGGAGATGGCTCTACTGTCCCAGCCGTAGGATCCCGAGGGGCCACCAACGAGAATCAGTCCGCCATTCCGTGGTCTTTCGTCAGGGGAAGGGACGCGGTTGAGCGCACCGCGGGTCGCGATCATGTTGACCCGGGGTTTTCTCCCCTTGAGATCGTGGCGAGGGATCAGGCAGAGGTCGAAAAGGTTGCTCGGGAGAGTCGGCTTCATCAGCACCACGCTGGGAATGTCGTTTCGGCGGGCGATGGCGAGCATCCGCCCATGGACGGCATGGCCCGCTCCGATGATCAGCTCCGGACGTGGGATTTCATCATGGAGCTCGCCCGAGGAGAACAGGCTCGCGAGCAGATGGCGTTTCTTGACTGGAAGAATGGTTACTTCGGTTTTGGTGAGGCGTCCCAAGGCTTCAGCGAGCCCGCGGGACTGGTTCTCGTGACCGGGCTTTCCGTCGCTCAAAAGCAGAATCTGAAGGGTTTCGTTCATGCTTTTTTGGGTTTGGGGACGGCGGCGAGTTCCGCGGCAATCTCCTTCCAGCCGTCCGGATGGGTCGGATAATCAAACGAGCGTGTCCATGGCCTGCCGTGGACCTTGCAGCCGATGATCGACCGTAGATTGGCACGTTTGGCCGCCTTGGCGAGGACTTCCGTGCCGCCGAAAAGCAGGGCAGCATCGAGTGGTGCCGGATGGGAGGCATCAATCCGATCAAGCGCGCCATCAGCATGTTCTTCCGGAGCGGAGTGATCCCATTCGTGCTTCACCACCCGGGAGTCGGGGTGGTCGCCGGGCAGCGAGGTCAGCCAGTCGATCCGCAGATCCGGGCGTTCGTCGAACAAGGCCGAGATCAGAACGTCCGCATCCTCCTGACTGTCGTCGTGGAGTGTTAGAAGAACACGCATCGGCACGGTGGCCTGCTTGGCGATTTCAGGATCGAACTTGGTATAGAAACTCAGAGGTCGGGTGCGGTCGGTGCGCCAGCGGTCGTGGAACCAGAAGACGTCGGCAAGGCTGACCCGCATGGCGGTTTCAAGGGCCGTGACGATCCCGGTCACGCCGGGCGATCTTCCTAACAAGTGCATTTCGGCATGCCAGCGACCGAGATCGATGGTCGAGATGGTCAGTGTGCAGACATCGGCTTTGGCACGGCGCGCCATGAGATCAGGAAGGGGCGTGCAGGAAGTGAGCTTGCCGAAAAAAGGCATCACCACGCCCTGAGCACCCGGACGCTGGTCGGCAAGCACGCCCATCGGGCCGGGGGAGCGAAGCAACGCGATCGGCGCATGAAAACCCTCGTGCCGACTGAATAGCTGGCAGCCATCGGCGGCGCGACGCTCGTTGGTCAGCTGGTTCATCAGGGGATTTCCCAGAGGACGGTAGACGGTCCCGAAACGGCTGACTCCGGCATGGAGACCGCTGAGTTTGGCCATGATTTCCCAGTTGCCCATGTGCGACATGATCACGACCAGGCCGTTTCCTGCTTCTTCTCGGGAAAGCAGATCGCAGTTTGTCGTCTCGATGTGTTCCGCGAGCTGCTCGGATGTCATCGTCGCGCTTTTCAGGCTGCTTAGGAAGTTGGCACCGACGCGGCGAAAGGTTTCGTCGATCAGGCGATCGAGCGCTTGGGGTGAGAGGGGATTTTCCGCTGTGGCGATGCGGAGATTTCGGCGGATCAGGTGGCGGTAGCGCGGGCTGACCGCCTGGAAGGCCCGGCCCGCGTGGCGACCGAGGACGGCGCAGGAATCCATCGGCAGCATGCCCACGATCGCCTCGATCGACCGGAAAGCGGCATACTCCAGACGGTGGAGCAGGGTCGGGGGTTCGGTCTTGGGTTCGGCCATGCGTTCGCGATGTTTGACGGTGGCGTCCATCACCGCAAGCCTTGGGCTTGCCTGACCGGGAAGATCCAGACTAGCCTCCGCGCGTCGGTCCCGTAGTTCAACGGATAGAACAAGGGTTTCCTAAACCTTAGATGCAGGTTCGATTCCTGCCGGGATCACTTTCTATCCTGACCGGAGGCTTGTGGCCGCGTGTTGCGCCATAGAAAGATGACACCGGGGAGGTAAGGTCGTTGCGCCGGATTTCATGACACCCGGACTTGGCTTGTTTTTGGCGTGGTTCTGGTGGGGTTGGCGAGGGCTTCCGATGGCCCGGGCGGAGAGGAGGCGCAGGGAGCGCCAGCGACCGTAGC
>NZ_JBATWY010000005.1:0-10059 GCF_049672945.1 Haloferula sp.
ACGGTGCGGAAATTTTCACCGCGATCGAGCTGGCGACCGAGTGGTTGTTGCGGGGTGATTGCGAGCTGTGCGTGGTGGTGGCCGGCGAAGAGGTCGATTGGTTGAGCGCCGAAGCGGTGGGTTTGCATTCGGAGCAGTTGATTCCTTCCGAGGGCGCAGGTGCGATCATTCTCGAAAGGGACGGGAAGGGGCCCTTGCTGCAAGCGGTTCCGGACCCGGTGACTTATTCGGAGATATCGGATCGGGCGGAAGCTTTGAGGAAACTTCGTGGTGAGCTATCCGCCGATGATGGGCAGACTTTACTCGTGGATAGTCGCAGTGGGATCGATTGGATTGATGCGATCGAGAATGTGGTGTTCGGCGATTGGAAGGGGCCGCGGATTTCGACGAAGGAGATACTTGGGGAGGCTTTGGGAGCTTCGGCGAGTCTGCAGTTGGTGGCTGCGGTGGAGATCCTGAAGGCGGGTGAGGCGGAGAAAGCGATGGTGACTTCGCTTGGGGCGAATGAGCAAGCTGCTGGGTGTTTGTTGGGGCGGTAGGAGGCGCTTTTTCAGGGTTTGTAGTTCCGCTTTTAAGCGGTGGGTTGGGGCTGCTTTCCTCTGATTTGGCTCGGAGGGACCATTCGACCACCTGAAGGTGGAACTACGAACGCTTTTTGGTTTTGCTCAATCGAGGGGGACGATCTTGATGGTGCCTTTGGGCTTTTGCATCTCGGAGGAAAGTGTCGGTGCGAGGTTTTCTGAGGGGGTGTCCGATGGTGAGCCATCGAGCGCGTTCTTGAGCGCGCCTTCGACCAGCTGGCCGCAGTGGATTTTCATCGGCGGCAGCGGGCCCAGGTCGCCGGTCAGTTCGTTGGCGGAAAGGTCGCGCGCCTCTTCGGCGGTCTTGCCTTTCAGCAGTTCCGTTGCCATCGATGCCACGGCAATCGCGGTCTGACAGCCGAAGGATTGAAAGGACGCGCGATCAATGACCTTCTGCCCGTCTTTCTCGGTGAACTTCAGCCACATCCGCAGCATGTCGCCACAATCCGGTGAGCCGACGGTGCCAATGCTGTCCGCGTCCGACATTTCGCCCTGATTCTTGGGATTCGAAAGGGCGTCCCGGACCTTGTCTTCAAATTCACTCATGCCGGGATGATGGACGAGCTTCCGCAAGGATCAAGCCGTCGCTCATCGATCCTCCATCCCGCTCAATGCGAGCGCAGTCGATCCGTGCTTTTCTCGGTCTCGATGCCGGCGCGCTCGAGCTGACCCCGGGTCATGTCGCGCACGAGCTGAATGGCCAGAACCGTGAGCACAATGCTCACCGGGAGGGTTGCCAAATCGAAGACCGAGCTGGTGATGTAGCTTTCCACCGTGTCGGCCTTGTTTCCAAGGCGGAAGGAGATCTGGCCGATGACTGAACTCAGAATCCAGGCGGTCCACCAAAAGGGAAGAATACTGCGCAGGAGCGATGCGTCGGTGGCATCCCGGATCTCGCGCATCGCGGTGTAAGGTTTCCAGAGATTGATGATCGGAATGAAAAAGTAGCCGACCGCCCAGCCGGGCGTGATCGTCATGGTCCTTTGGCCCGATTGATGGGCAAATAGCCAGGCGTTCTTCGAGCTGCGGATGATCCACTTGGAAAAGGCGACGACGGTGACCAAGTAAAGGATCAGCCAGAGGATGGCACTGCCGCCGATGGCGAGAAGCAGCCAGCTGTGCGTCTCACCTTCAAGGTAGGCGTCGGCCCCGCCGGACTTCAAAAGGCTCAATTCGAATCCCGAGACGATGGCGATGATGACTTCAAGGATGGCGCAGATCAGAACCAGTCCGACGACGACACGGGAAAGCCCAGCGGTGTTGATGAAAGGGCCGTAGGGACCTTGCCGTTCCCTATCAGCACTCAGTGGCGGCGGAATGAGGGAAGCACTGGGCGTTTGATAGGGGTTGGTCGCGGTTCCAGGCAGACCTTCCTCGTTTGCTGGCATGGTCATGGAAAGACAGCTGGGCGTCGGCATGTCGAGCCGAAAGCAGGGCCGCTTGATAGCCGGAGCTTGCCATCGGGGGAGGGGTTGCGGAGTCTGCGTGTGTTCACATCGAGCCGCATGCACTTTCTCGGAATCGACATTGGTCACGAAGCCACTCGCGTGGTGGCGCTGGATCTGGAGGCGGCCACGCTGACGGACGAGGCCAGTGCCCCGCATGCATGGATTGAAGGACTGCCGGATGGCTACCGTGAGCAGGATCCGACTTCATGGATCGCGGCGGTCGATCATGCGGTGCGCGAGGTCCTCGGCGGGCTCGGTGAAAAACGGGCGGATGTCGTCGCCATCGGCCTGACCGCTCCGGCAGGAGGCATGGTGGCGCTGGATCAGGAGAATCGAGTCGTCCGGCCGGCCAAACTGGGCTCGGATCGATCAGCCCAACGCCAGGTCGAGGAACTCGGCCGCGCCTTCGGGGCGGCTCCGGGGATAGTCGAGCTCACCGGCAATGTGCTGGATGCAGGATCGCTCGGCGCCCAGGCCTTCTGGCTCAAACAGCACGAGCCGTATCACTTTCAAAGAACCGCACGGCTGATGGCTCCTCAGGATTTCATCGGCTATTGGCTGACGGGAGAGGCGGGGACCTCGGCATCGACGGCGGCCACCTCCGGGTTTTTCTCGGTTCCCAAGCGGGCCTGGTGTCAGGAGCTGGTGGAGTTTGTGGATGGACGGCTGGGGGAGATGCTGCCTCAGGGGATTGCTCCGGGGCAGCCGCGGGGGATGCTACGGCGGGAACTGGCACGGAATTGGGGTCTCTCGGAGACGGTGCTGGTGGCATCCGGATCAGGGCGGGTGGCGGCCTCGATCTTCGCCGCCGGTGCAGCCCTGCCCGGGCACGTGGTGGCGGACCTGTCCGCCGATGGGGCGCTGGTGGCTATTTCAAAAGGGAGCTTGGTGGACTTTCGAGGCGAAGGCTCGGTGGGCTGCGATCTGGCGGGCAATGGTTTCACCAGGATGCCGATGAACAACGTCGTCGCGGCGCAGGAACTCGTCCGGCGGCACTACGGCTGGTCGACGCCAGAGGTCGAGGCGGCCCTCGCGGCAACCCGGCCGGGAGCTGGCGGACTACTATTTTTGCCGTACTTGCGCGGCGAGTCCGTGCCGAGATTGCAGGAGGGGACCGGGGTTCTCCATGGAATCACGCTGGATAATTTCACTTCAGGAAACTTCGCGCGTGCCGCGGCCGAGGGAGTGGCACTCGGCTTCGGCTATGCCATGAGCCGTCTCCGTGACATGGGTTGCGAACCTTGCATGGTGCGTCTGACACATGATTCCGGTCCTCAGATGAATCAATTGCTGGCCGATGTCTTCGGCGTGCCGGTGGCACCAGTCTCGGGAAATGGCGGCCCCTTGCTTGGCGGCTTGATGCAGGCGGCGGTGGCGTTTTTTCACCAGAACGGCGAGAATCTCGGCTTCGATGAGATCGCAGGCTACATCGTCACCGTCGATGAGGAGTCACGCTGCCAGCCCGATGCGGGTCGGCACGAGTTCTATCAAAAGCTGCTCGCCCGTCAGCAGTACTTGGTCGAGACCCTCCACTCGGGAGGATTCCTGTAATGGCCGGAAGTTCCGAAATACGCGAGAGCCGGAAATCGACCCTGATCGGCACCTCAGCCGGATGGGTGATGAAGCTGCTCTGCGCGACACTGCGCTTCGAGGTCGATGACCGCTGTAGGATCGGCGACAAGGGAAGCCTGCCGGAGCCGGTCATCTACTGCCTTTGGCACAACCGGATTTTCACGGTGCCGAGGGTTTGGCAAAAACTCTGCAGCGCACATCGCAAAGCCGTCGTGCTGACCAGCGCGAGCCACGATGGGGCGATGCTCGCCCGCGCCGTCGGCGTGTTCGGAATCGGCTCGGTCCGCGGATCATCTTCGCGGCGTGGCGTGGCGGCGCTGGTGGCCCTGCGCAAGGCGCTGCGCGAAGGGGTGGATGTCTGTCTCACGCCCGATGGCCCGCGCGGGCCGCGCTACGTGCTTCAGCCCGGGGCGGTGAAATTGGCGCAAGCAGGTCAGGCGGCGATCATTCCCATCCACGTCGAATACAGTTCCGCCTGGGTGCTCAGGAGCTGGGACCGATTTCACGTGCCGAAGCCTTTCAGCAAGGTGCGCGTCATTATGGACGAGGCGCTTGCGGTTCCCGCCGAGCTTTCCGAAAGTGAGTTCGAAGACTGGCGCCTGCGGATCGAATCCATCCTCCGGGCAGGCGTCGAAGATATCCCCGATGAAGCATGAGTAATCTGATTGATGGCAAGGCAGTGGCAGCGGCAGTTCTCGAGGAGTGCCGGAACGAAGTGGTGGAGCTGAAAGCCCAAGGCGTTTCCCCGGGACTCGCCGTGGTGCTCGTTGGCAGCGACCCGGCATCACAAGTCTATGTGGGATCGAAAGCCAGAACCTGCGAGGACCTCGGTATCTTTTCCCGCAAGATCGAGCTCTCTGAAGAAACGACTCAGGACGAACTGATCAAAGTCGTCGACGAGCTCAATGCGGATCCCGCGATCCACGGCATTCTTGTGCAGAGCCCGCTGCCGAATCATATCGATGAAGAAGCCGTGATCCGGACGATCGACCCACGCAAGGACGTGGATGGATTTCACCCCGAGAGTGTCGCCAAGCTGGCGCTCGAGGATTCCAGCGGCTTCGTGCCGTGCACGCCGGCCGGCTGCATGCGTTTGCTGAAGGAAGCCGGTGTCGAAACCAAAGGAGCGAATGTGGTGGTGATCGGACGAAGCATGATCGTTGGCAAGCCGATGGCCTTGCTGCTGATGTCGAAAGGTTCGGATGCCACGGTCACCGTGGCTCATTCACGCAGTCGGGACTTGCCGGGGATTTGCCGTCAGGCCGACATCGTCATTGCTGCGGTCGGTCGTCCCGAAATGGTGACGGCGGATTGGATCAAGGAGGGCGCGGTGGTGATCGATGTAGGAGTCAACCGCGTCGACGATGCGACAAAGAAACGTGGCTATCGTCTGACCGGTGATGTGGCCTTCGAAGAAGTCGCCTCGAAGTGTGCCGCCATCACGCCTGTTCCCGGCGGAGTCGGCCCGATGACCATCGCGATGCTGATGAAGAACACCCTCAAGGCCGCACGCCAGTTGGGCTAACACCGGGGAGCTCCGGACAGTGATGGTTCCAGAGTAGATCTGCTGGGGTGCTCCACGCCTTTGAGTGCTTTGAGCTTCGGGGAACAGGGGTCAGGATTCAGGGGTTAGAAAGGCAGAAGGGCAGCGCGAACGAGCCGGCCCCATCGCTTCTTACCTTTGGGCTTCCAGATGTTCCGATTTACGACCGAAAAACTGAAGCACCGAAAAACTGAAAACCCGGCCGCTGGGGAGAAGCGACAGGGCAGGAATGCCCTTGCTCCCTTTCGGCGGAAGCCCCGAAACACTACCTCCCGGAAGTGCAACGCGCGGGAGTTTCGGGTTGGCAAGGTCCTGCCGGTCATCAGTAGTACTGTGCGTTGGGCCATTTTGCGGGAGCTTGCCAAAGGTCAGTCGCTTCCCGTGGTTGAGATTGCCAAGCGGCTCCGCACTGCGCCATCTGCGATCTCCAAGCACTTCAGCGTGCTCTACCACAGTCACATCGTGAACAATGAGCATGGCCGCTATCGGATCGCCCCCGGCCTGCTCTCCGCCGACCGGCAATCCCTCGACTTCGGCTGCTTCCTCATCCGCCTCGACCGCCTGCCCAAGTAGACCCGTCCGTGGACTGCAGCAGCCTGCTGCCGCTGTTCCGTGAGACAGCCCTGCTGTTTAAGCGCAAGGGAGCAAGGGCATTCCTGCCCTGTCGAGTCACCCAAAGAGCTCACCCCACCCAACCAGCCTTGGTAAACGCAGGTCGGAGGTCAGAAGTCAGAAGTCAGAAAACCGGACCGCGCGGCGCGGCCGCGCCCTTGGAGGTGGCACGCCCCCGTGCCGCAACCCTCGAAGCCCGCCTCTCCCGTGAAAACCGATCGCTGGCCAGTGCTCCTGTTCCTTCACAAAAAACGATCGAGCGGTCCACAGCCCACCCATAAGCCAATCGCGTGGGGCGAAGCCCTCGACGCGACGACGCCCACCCCAAGATGCGGGGATTTGCAATCCCCGGGCAACCCCGTGCCTTTTCCCTTTCACCCCTCACTCGCCACTCAGGACTCGGCACTACGAACCTCTCCCACCAACCAACCCCAACGGGGTTGCGCCCTAGCCGTATGAATCCCAGCAGCCGGACCCAAAACCTTCAACCTTGGAAAATGGAGGATGATCGTGACCCAGCTGAAAGGGTTTCCCGGCCCCCATGAGGAGCGCCTTGGACGGTTGATATCAGCCCCCTCGGCTCAAGCCGAATCCCGCGACCAAAAACACGCTGATATCAACGGTCGAGCGGAAGAAATCCTTGTAGCACGCGGCTTTCCCGCCCTAGGCTCCTACAATGTCATCCCGGATATCAAGGTCTGAGGTGTTGAGAATAAAGACTGTTCTGCCGGAAAAGCCATGCCGCGAGCTTTCACGATTTGCACCACAGCGCTCTTTCTGGCGATCACGTCAGGTTGCAAGGAAGAAGCCGCCAACCATCCAGATTCCTTGCGAATCGAGGTCGGGGCAGATTCGATCACTGAGTTCCGTGATTTGCTCGATGCGGTCAGGGTACTACTTGGCGACCGTGAGGATGTGCTTATCAGGCTGGATGGCCCGGATGACCTGGGAATGTGGTGCAGATCTGTCAGAGGGTTCCCAGGAGAGCCGACATTGGTTCATATTTCACCAGAGAGCATCGCGATCGGCAGTGGGCCAGCTCGCCAAGAGGTTACCCTCGCGCGCCTTAGCGAGATGCTTGCCGGCATGCAGACCGCAACGAGCGACGAGACAGTAAGTGGCGTGCTTTTGTATGCCGACGAGAACGTCTCTCGGGAGTTCGGATTGACGGTTCTCGCGGCCATGTCAGACGCTGGAGTTCACTCCTTCATGTTGTGGACGGACGATGTTACCGAGGTTTCTGGGGACACCCCGCGCAAGAAGCCGGCGTCCCCAACCCCAAAATAGAATGGCAGAACAAGCCGGAGATGGCGACACCTTACAGCGGCCTTGTCGCAGACTGGTTTTGGTGGTTCTATCTGGCAACGGGAATCGGTCCGCCGCCATGAGGGTCAGTGCGCCATTCCTCTGACGTTAGCCGGAGAAGGATGCCAGTTGTAGATCGGTTCGCGCTCGATCCCGCCAACTCCGTTCAGATACTTCCCATCCACCTTTTCAGGGCGGACGTATTTCCCGAGGAAGTCCACGACTCCTTTGCGCTCCATGCGCCACACCGCGCCTTCCACATCCTCAAGCGCACCGTGGCCGGACGGTTCTAGTATCGCCAGCATCGCCTCGATACTCAGCGCACCGCCGACGTGGATCACGCGAGGCGTGATGATTTCCACCGCCGCGCATCGGCTTGCTACATCGGCAGCCATGGCGCGGGCGTTGCCCGTCAAGATGTCGAAGGCCACGAACGGTTCATGGGGGAGGTTGTAGCGCGTGCCATGTGCTTCCATCAACCATTCGCCGCTGACTCGCTCTCCGGGTTGCAGCAGTGCTGCGAAGCGCGGGCGGTGGCTGTCCACCCATCGGGCGAAGTGGTGGTGTTGCTCGTAGTTGCTCCCATCGGCGCGGTATCCGGCGCGGATCAGTGCCACGATTTCGCCGCCGATGTTTGCTACTGCCACATTGCTCCCGTCCAGCTTTTCTTGGACGGTTATCAGGTCGTGTTTATCGCGGGTTTTCTCGGTGAGCAGTCGGGCTTGCTGGTCTGACATGCCTTTGTCGGCTGGGCCACGGCGCGAGCCTGGGAGATGAGGGATGCTTCCATAGGCGCGTTGGCCAAGAGGCTTGTCTGGTTTGGTGTATGTCGTTTCCATAATCGAAGAAGGCTAACAAGACGGTCATCCCAACGGAGACCCGCCGTGCTGTTGAGTTTTAGGGTTGTTTGTGGGTTAAGTGAGTATCGGGCTGGCGTTGTCGGTCTCCGTGGGATACCTAGACGTTCTGAGAAGAGCAGGAGAAGGGAGGCATCACCGAGAAGTCCACGAAACGCGGATCTCCAGACTCTGGGAAGAGCATCGTGCATGCAATCCTACCGTGCTCGCGGAGTTGTATCTCCGGGTGCAGCGTGAGCCCAGTCCGTCCGGCGATTTGGTGCGCGAGCTGCGACGGCGAGCTGTTGGGCTTCTCGACCCATGGTATTGCAATCACGTCTAGGTCTCTCGTCATTGATCCGTGGACAGCTATCGCGTAGCCTTCCGAACGCGCGATACATCGGGCCTTGCTCACGAATCGAGCATAGTCCGGGTCCATTATCCCGTAGTCCGCCAAAGCCCCGCAGTAGGAGCATCGACCGTCTTCGTGATCGTCAGGATTGATTGGGGTCATGCAGTGTGGACAGTCCATGGTGCGCCTATGCTTGGTTGTTCTGAGAATCAGATTGGTTGAAGTGAAGCCTGACCACCACGGCCATAAGAAGCACGTCAATCAGACCCCAAAAGCTCATCAGTATTACGATTCCGGCAGAGGCTAGGGCCGCACTTCCGAATCCTAATAACCAAGCCGTAAAAGCGAATAGGACTAGCGCCCACTGGTATGAGCACACAATGTTCGCCAGGCGGAATCTGTTTGCCCAAACATCTAACGGTTCAGGGAGACGGGAGTTGGACGATTGCACCTTGGAGCCAATCCTGTCGATTGCCGCAATCCCCTGAATCAATCGCGTTTCGGCTTCGCACCATGACGGTTGAGCGGAGTCTTTAAGCTCTCTCACTCTTGCTAAATCGGCCTCAAGTGTAGATTTCTCTAGGTGGCACTGCACTTGCGCTTCGATGATTTTCGTCAGCTTTTCAGTATTTCGTTGTTTCAGCGTTTTCATAATTCGGGCAAATCTCAGAACAAGAAGATGCAGGCGACGGGTATAAGCTCATTTGTCAGGGCGGGCGTCTGCGTCCCGCGCCTGATCTACTGCGTTCGCGTCAGAATGGATCCGGGATTGCATGAGTCATCGCAGTTAGGACACGTTCTGTTAGATGCGTCGCGGACTATCAGGCGTCTATTGAGTTCGGCGGATCAGCGTCATGCGGACCGGGTGAGCATTTGATCGAGCGTGAGGCGGGAAGCCAGCGCTTGCGAGAGGCCCGGTGAGCTGCGGTGAGCGGAGCCGAAGATCGATTCGGGACGGATGAGTCGTGGTGAAGCCCCCCGTGGTGCGTCTCCGCACGCTCTGATGACAACACCGAGAACAAGCGGAGCCACAACGAACCGAAAAACGCGAACAAGACGAATCAGGCGACCCCTTTAAGCGGCCTTGTTACGTTTCCGTTTTGGTGATTCAATCCGGCAACGAGAATCGGTGCCGCCGCCATGAGGGTCGGGATCGCCTGTTCTTTGACGTTCGCTAGAAAATGACCAGGATTTCCGCGACTCTGGCGATCTGTTTCGGAGTGTTTCTTATCCTCAGAGCAGTTGGAGGATTTACTGTCGGAGCCCACGTGTCTTCACCGGGCTCTGGCGGGTGGATGACGTTGCGTATTTCCCCTGCGCTGGCGCCTGATGAAGTGATTTTTCGTGGGCCTTATTCTGTGGAGCTAGGCACTCACAATCGAGAATTCGCTGCCCGATATGAAGGAGAAGTTGAGGAGTATAGGCGACGCTTGAAATCTGTATATACCTACGTCCACAGGTCAAATCTTCTGCTTGGCTTGTCCGGGTTCCTTTTGATTGGCATGGGGATTTACCAGCGGCGAATCCATAGAACTCTTGGCGTATCCATGAAACCGAAGAAATAAGCGAACAAGCCGAAGATGGCGACCCCTTACAGCGGCCTTGTTACGTTTCCATTCTGGTGATTCAATCCGGCAAAGAGAAGCGGAGTCCCGCCATGAGGGTCGGGATCGCCATTTCTCAGACGTTCTGCAAAAATCAATGGGCGAGCGCCGCGAGACATACGCATACCTGTGGATCGATGGATTTCAGTGTGATCCATCAGAGATCACAGCGCTAATGCAACTTGAGCCCATCGAGACTCGTAAGG
>NZ_JBATWY010000006.1:0-15804 GCF_049672945.1 Haloferula sp.
ACTGTTACCAGATATGAAACCGGAACATTTCTATTCGTGACGGAGCGCGCGACGTTGTCGCGCTTTTCATCCCAAGCCAAGCGCGACAGCGTCGCGCGGTCCTTTCCGCTTCAGCGGCCTTTCTCCAGCAAGTTCACCTTCAGGTTCTCCGCCCGGACGATGCAGTCCTCGATGGTCGTTCCGGTGACATTCACATGGCCCATTTTCCTGCGGCCTCGGGCGTGGTGTTTGCCGTAGAGGTGGAGGAAGCTTTCCTGGTCGGCGAAGACGGGTAGCCAGTCGGGGGCGGTTTTTTCGGCGGGCCACATGTCGCCTAACAGATTGAGCATGACGACCGGGGACAGCAGGCGGGTGGAGCCGAGTGGGAGGCCGCAGACGGCGCGGACCTGCTGCTCGAACTGCGAGGTGGCGCAGGCGTCGAGGGTGTGGTGGCCGCTGTTGTGCGGGCGGGGGGCCATTTCGTTGACGAGCAGGCTGCCGTCGGGGAGTTGGAAAAATTCGACGCCCATGATGCCCCGGTAGTCGAGGGCTTCGGCGACGTCCCGGGCGATGCGCTGGGCTTCTTCGGCGATCTCGTCGGCGACACGGGCGGGGACGATGGAGACGTCGAGGATGTGGTGGCGGTGACGGTTTTCGGCGGGGTCGTAGGTGGCGATGTTGCCGGAGGCATCGCGGGCGACCATGACGGAGAGTTCGCGCTCGAAGGGGATGAAGGCTTCGAGCACGGCGCGGCCGCCTTCGAAGGCGGTCCAGACTTCGGCGGGGTCTTCGCCGCCTTCGAGTTTGCGCTGGCCTTTGCCATCGTAGCCGAAGTCGGCGGTTTTGAGCACGGCGGGGGTGCCGATGCGTTTGATCGCGGTGGCGAGTTCGTTGGCATTCGAGACCACTTCGAAGTCGGCGCAGGGGATGCCGTTGGCGCGCAGGAAGTTCTTTTCGCGTTCGCGGTTTTGGCTGATCGCGACGGCGTCGGCAGAAGGATGGATCGGGATTTCAGAGCCGACCGCCTCGAGGGTGGCGCGCGGGATGTTCTCGAATTCGATCGTGGCGATGTCGGCGCGCGCGACAAATTCGGCGAGGGCTTGTTTCGAGTCGAAGGGCAGGTCAATGGCGTCATCGGCGACGACCATGGCGGGGGCTTCGAGGCCGCCGGTCCAGACGAGGGTGCGGTAGCCCATGCGGCGGGCGGCCATGCAGAACATGCGGCCGAGCTGGCCGCCTCCGATGATGCCGATGACGGCTCCGGGAGCGATGACGGACATGGTTTCAGGAAAGGGGGGGAAGCTCGGCGGCTTTGACGGTGTCGCTTTGCTTTTTGCGGAAAGCCTTGAGCTTGCCGAGCAGGGAATCGTCGTTTCCGGCGAGGATCGCGACGGCAAAGAGGGCGGCATTGATGGCACCGGCCTTGCCGATGGCGAAGGTGGCGGTGGGGATGCCGCCGGGCATCTGGACGATCGAAAGGAGCGAGTCCATGCCCTTGAGGGCCTTCGATTCCACCGGCACGCCGAGCACGGGAAGGTCGGTGATGGCGGCGGTCATGCCGGGCAGGTGAGCGGCGCCACCAGCTCCTGCGATGATGACTTTCAGGCCTCGGCTACGGGCGGATTCCGCGTAGCTGTAAAGTTTGTCGGGGGTGCGGTGGGCGCTGACGACTTCGGCTTCCCAAGCCACGCCGAGTTCTTCGAACGTGCGAGCTGCGTGTTCCATGGTGGGCCAATCCGAGGTGCTGCCCATGATGATTCCGACCGATGCGTCTGCCATGCGCGGAGCGTGGCGGGCGCGTCGCCGGGGGTCAAGCGACGGGAGGGTCGTCGGGCTTGTGTGCGACGGGGGGTGTTCTTTCGTGCTTTTGGTTTTTGGATTGGTGGGCTCTTTGGGTTCGGGTTTTCGAGGACGAGGGAGGAAACGCGGTGGTCTGGGGTGGGTTGAAGGTGGTGGGGTGGCTTGGGCTCTTTCGTTTGCGGCACGGGGGCGTGCCGCCTTCCAGGTGAGAAAAAAGGCCCTCGGGCCTTGCACGTGAGCTGCTTGGTCTCTATCCGCCCGGCCTCCTGCGACACGGCGAAGTTCTTTTCCTGCTGTCGTTCCAAGCCATTCGACCCACTCGACTTGTGATCGTTGACCTATTTAAGAAGCAGAGCGCCAATCTGAAGAACGACACCCTTTCCGGCCTGACGGTGGCGCTTGCCTTGGTGCCTGAGGCGATCGCGTTTTCGTTCATTGCCGGGGTCGATCCCCTGGTCGGCCTGTGGGCGGCGGTATTCATGGGCTTCATTACGGCGGCCTTCGGGGGACGACCGGGAATGATTTCCGGAGCGACGGGCGCGATTGCGGTGGTCGCCGGCAAGGCCGTCGAATACGGCGACAATCTGGGTGAGGGTCTCGGTCTTCAGTATCTCTTCGCGGTGATCATGCTCGCGGGAGTGATTCAGATTCTTTTCGGGGCCTTGAAGCTCGGTCGCTTCATCCGACTGGTCCCGCACCCGGTGATGATCGGTTTCGTCAACGGTCTGGCGATCGTCATTTTGATGGCGCAGTTCCCGTCATTCCGGGATCCCTCGACCGGCGAGTGGTTGCAGGGGTCGGCACTCGCGATCTTTGTCGGCTTGATCGTGCTCACGATGTTGATCATTCAGTTCTTTCCTAAGGTCACCAAGTCGGTGCCGTCGATTCTGATATCGATCATCAGCGTCGGGCTACTCGCGTTCTTTCTGTTCAAGGATACACCGACCGTCTCCAATGTGCTTGCTCAGGCGAAGGGGAATCCGGATGGAATTCTCAAGGGAACGTTCCCGTATCCTCATTGGCCGTCGTCGGTCGACTGGCTGGGTGATTGGAAGTTTCTACTGAAGACCGCGTTCATCGTCGCGATGGTGGGAATCATCGAGTCGCTGATGACCTTGCAGTTGATTGATGAGATCACCGAGACGCGCGGTCAGGGCAACCGCGAGTGTGCGGCGCAAGGTTCGGCCAACTTTCTTTCCGGGCTGTTCGGTGGCATGGGTGGTTGTGCGATGATCGGACAATCGCTGATCAACATCAAGTCGGGTGGCCGTGGTCGTGCTTCAGGGATTGTCGCGGCACTGGCGTTGACGATTTTCATCGTGATCGGTGGACCCGTGATTCAGCAGATCCCGATCGCGGCGCTTGTCGGGGTCATGTTCATGGTGGTGATCGGCACTTTTGAGTGGAGTTCATTACGGACTTTCGGGCGGGTGCCCTTGTCCGACATCATCGTGATTCTGTCGGTGACTCTGGTGACGATCATCATGCACGACCTGGCGACGGCGGTCTTCGTCGGGATCATCGTTTCCGCGCTGGTGTTTGCCTGGGAAAGCTCGCGTCACGTGCACATCCGTGTGGAGTCGGAGACCGAGGATGAGCGGATCTACTCGCTTGATGGCTTGCTGTATTTCGGTTCGGTGCGGGAGTTCAGCGACCACTTCCAAGCGAGGTCGGATTGTCAGAGCATCGTGATCGATTTCGCCCGCGCCCGGGTCTGTGACTTGTCGGGGATCGAGGCGATCAATGCGTTGACCGAGCGCTATCGTAAGGCTGGGAAAAAACTGCGACTGCGGCATTTGTCAAAGGATTGTCTGCGCATGCTGAATCGTGCGGATGCGCTTATTGATATCGAGGTGGCGGATGATGATCCGGAGTATCTCGTGGCGAGAATTTCGCCGCGTAGCTGAGTCTGGTGCAGCGTTCGGGAAGTGAGGGTGCATTCGGCGCGAGGAAAAAGGCCCGCGTCTTCCTTTTCCCCGATCGAAGATCGCACGCCTTCTTCCTCTCCATATTCTTTTCCGAGTGCACTCGAACTTTGCAAACGGTGCACAAGTGCTGTCGATTGGAACGCTGGCTTTAGCCGGCTATTCGTAGGTGAGTCCCTGCGTTTTGGGCGCTTGGGCTGCGGGGCCGGCTGAAGCCAGCGTTCCAGTCTTGGGGTGCTTCGTGCTGTGCAGGTGAGGGTAAGAGCAACTAGCATGTCGACTATGAAAGTCCTCCTCGCCTTTTTCCTCACTGCGGCTAGCTCTTTGGCGATCGATTGGTTGCCGCTTTGGTCGGGGGATGCGCCGGGTCCGGCACCCTTGCCAAAAGGGACTGAGGAAATCGGAGAGGGGCTGCGCTTGGGCCAGATCGAGCAACCGCAGTATGTGCTCCATCTTGCTCCAGAGGGGAAGCGCACCGGACAAGGCATCGTCATCTTGCCCGGTGGAGGATACACAATCCTCGCTGCGCAGCATGAAGGGGAGGATTACGCGAAATGGCTCAACGAACGCGGTATTACGGCAATCGTCGTAAAATACCGGGTGAGCAAGAATCCGGAGCATGGCTATGGTTTTCCGGTGCCATTCCTCGACGCACGCCGCGCGATCCGGACGATGCGAGCGAATGCCGATGCCTGGGGGGTGAAGAAGGATCAGATCGGTGTCATGGGCTCATCGGCCGGAGGCCACCTGGCGAGTCTTTGTGCAACGCGCTTTGCGGACACTTTTGAGGAAGAGGGAAAGGATGAAATCGACAGGCAGGACTGCCGTCCGGATTTCGCGGTGCTGATTTATCCGGTGATCTCAATGGATGAGCAGGCGCATGGCGGCTCCCGAAATCGCCTTCTCGGAAAGAATCCTTCGGCGCAAATGATGAAAAAAATGTCGACCGAGAAGCAGGTGAGCGCCGAGACGCCGCCCTGCTTTTTGCTTTCGACCTCAGACGATGGTGTCGACTGCCGGAACAGCCTGCTCTTCGCGATGGCCTGCAAGGAACACGGGGTGCCGATAGCGCTGCACATCTTCGAGAAGGGGGGCCACGGATACGGTCTCAAAGGCAAGGGCAACCTCGCCATTTGGCCGAGCTTGCTGGAGGCTTGGTTGAAGCGTTAAGGTGGCGCACACCTCCGGTTTGCGCCAAGTCGAGGCGGGTCGCCTCAACCACGGCCTGCTGCGGGCCGCAGCAGCTACGGTTATCGAGCCAGCGCCGCGAGAACTGCTTTTTGGGCGTGAAGGCGGTTTTCGGCTTGCTGGAAGATGGTGCCGGCGTGGGCTTCGAGGACTTCTGCGGTGATCTCTTTTTCCCGATAGGCGGGGAGGCAGTGAAGTACGATGTGATTCGTAGCAGCGTTTGCAAGCAGCTCGGCGTTCACCTGGTAGGGGCCGAAGGAGGCTTCCTTTTCGGTTTGTCCTTCTTCGCCCATCGAGAGCCAGACGTCGGTGTTGATGACATGCGCTCCGGCGACAGCGTCAGCGGGGATCGGTGTGACGCTGACATTGGGGGCATCGAGTTTTTCGAGAAACTCGGCGGGTGGTGAGTAGGCAAGCGGGCAGGCGATGGCGAACTCGAAGCCGAGGATCTTGGCAGCCCACATCCAGGAGATGGTCATGTTCGAGAAGCCGTCGCCGACCCAGGCGATCTTCTTTCCTTCCCAGCCGCCGAGCTTTTCCCGGATGGTCAGCAGATCAGCGAGGATCTGGCAGGGGTGCTCGTCGTCTGTTAGCGCGTTGATCGTGGGGATGCCGGAAAACTCGGCGAAGTCGACGACGTCCTGCTGGGCGAAGGTCCGGATGATGGCACCATGGACCATCCGTCCGAGCACGCGGGCGGTGTCCTTGATCGGTTCGCCGCGTCCGAGCTGGATGTCGTTCTTGGAAAGGAACAGGGCGGTGCCGCCGAGCTCGCGGATGCCGACTTCGAAGGAGACCCGGGTCCGGGTGGAAGCCTTGGTAAAGATCATCGCCCAGGTCTGGCCATCCAGGGGCTTGCCGTCGCGGCCCCGCTGCCGTTTGAGGAGTTCGGCGGAGTCGAGGAGGGTGATGAGCTCTTTGTCGGAGAGTTGTTCGATGGTGAGGAGATTTTTCATTGGTGGAGAGGAAGTGGTTTGGTGCTGCGGTTTTTGGGGGACAGGAGTGCGGTTTGGTGCTGCGGGCTTTGGGGAACAGGATTCAGGGGGCAGTGGTCAGAAAGGCAAAAGGCAAAAGGCAAAAGGCGAAAGGCGAAAGGCGAAAGGCGAGGACTCGCGGCAGCGTCTACTGTCTTTCTGATCCCTGAATCCTGACCCCTGTTCCCGAAGGCATGAATAATGAAAAGGCGTCTATGCATTCAGCTTTCGTTCGAGTGAGTCCATGAGGCCGTTGATCATGCGTCCAACTTCGCCGGAGTGTTCGAGAACCTGGTCGTGGGCGACTTCAGGAATGTAGTCGTAGCGGAGTGCGAGTGTGATCTGAGTCTCGAGTTCATTGAGTGAGCCACGGGCGATACCGAGGAAATGGAGATACTCACCTGTCGTGCGCCGGCCGTGCCCTTCAGAAATATTGGAAGGCACCGATGTGGAACAGCGGTTGAGTTGGGATGTCAGCGCAAACATCTCAACTTTTGGAAACGATAGAGCGATCGGGTGGACTTCGACGGCAAGGTCCATGGCTTTCTGCCAGACGATCAGGTCTCGGTAGTTCTTAACGTTCATGGTGGAGAGGGAGCGGTTTGGTAATGCGGGTTCTGGGGTGTCGGGTTTGCGGTTTGGTGCGGCGGGCTTTGGGGTACAGGATTCAGGGGGCAGTGGTCAGAAAGGCAAAAGGCAGAGGGGGGCGACAGCGCCTATTGGTGGTTCGGGCTTGGGGGTCAGGATTCAGGGGACAGCTGTCAGAAAGGCAAAAAGGCAGGGACTCGCGGCAGCGTCTACTGCCTTTCTGATCCCTGAATCCTGACCCCTGTTCCCCGAAGCTGGTCCAAGGTGCGGCGCACGATTTCAAGGGCCTGATCGATTTCTTCGGTGGTGACATTAAGAGGAGGGAGGAGCCGCAGGGTAGCAGGGCCAGCAGGCGGGGCGAGGAGGCCGGCTTTGAGAAGCTCCGAGGAGAGATGAATGGAGGGAAGCTTGCCTTCGGGGATATCCATCTTTTCGACAGCGAGTCCGATGCCTAACAGGAGTCCCTTGCCCCGGACTTCGGTGACGAGGGGATGGTTCCAAGAGGTGATGGTTTCCCGGATGTAGGTTTCCTGAGCCCGGACGTTTTCGATGAGATTCTTGTCGGCGATCTCCTTGAGCACGGCGAGCGAAGCGGCACAGGCGAGCGGGCTGCCTCCGTAGGTGGTGCCGTGCGAGCCGGGGCCCATGAGGGGGGCGATGCGGTCGGAGAGCCAGAAGCTGCCGATGGGGAAGCCTCCGCCCATGCCTTTCGCCCAGGAAATGCCGTCGGGTTCGATCTCGGGGGCGATCTCCCGCCAGGCCATGGGGTCGCCGCAGCGGCCGAAGCCGACCTGGACTTCGTCCATCAGCAGGAGAAGGTTGTGTTTCTTGCAAAGCGCGGCAACGCCTCTTAGGAATTCCGGAGTGGCGACATTGACGCCGCCTTCGCCCTGGATGGGTTCAAGGATGATCGCGACGGTTTCGGGTGCAAACGCTTTTGTTAGAGCGTCGAGATCGTTGAAGGGAAGGTGCCGGAAGCCGGTGGGCAGGGGGTCGAAGCCTTCCTTGACTTTGTCTTGGCCGGTGGCGCTGATGCCGGCGAGGGTCCGTCCGTGGAAGGACTGGTTGAAACTAAGGATCTCGTACCTCGGCGAGCCGTCGGCCTGCGGATGGGCGTGACCATGGCGCCGGGCGGTTTTGATCAGGCCGTCGTTGGACTCGGCACCGGAGTTGGAGAAGAAGACTTTCCCGGGGATCCTGACATGGTCCTCAACGATCAGCGTGGCGAGTTCCTCCTGCTGCGGGATGTGGTAGAGGTTGCAGCAGTGGATCAGGGTCGCAGCTTGCTTTGAAATGGCGTCGACCATGACCTTCGGCGAGTGCCCGAGGGCGCAGACGGCGATGCCGGAGCAGAAGTCGAGGTAGCTTTTGCCGGTATCGTCCCACACGCGGGTGCCCTCACCTTTGACGAGGGTGAGTGGGAAGCGGGCGTAGGTGGGTAGGATGTGGCTCATTTGGGGAAGCGGGATGTGTAGGTGGAAATGGGACGGAGTGCAAGACGTGGTGAAACGAGACGGATTTGGTGGTTTTCTCAGGTTTGAGGGATGGGAGAAGGCGATTTGGAGGGGCGGTCCGCCTGAAGGCGGGACTACGGACAGCTTGGGGCGGGCTTGTAGCTGGCAGAGGGGGAGCGGATGACTTGCCAGGTGGCCAGCAGGGTCAGGGTGGCACCGAGTAACTCGATGATGGTGAGGGATTCGCCGAAGAAGAGGAAGCCGCCGATGGCGGTGATGATCGGCAACAGCATCTGGATCGACGAGCCCCTCGCAACCGACAAAGTCCGGTAGGCGTGGGTCATCCACAGTTGGGCCACGGCCACGATGGCGGCGCCCAAGATCATGAGGAGGACGGCATTTCCGGGTAGGGAAAGGGTTGGGCCGACTGCTGGCCATGCGGCGAACATGGCGCTGGCAAAGCACTGCGAGGCGTAGATCGTGGCGGTGTGCTCGCTGTGCCTCAGTTGACGGATCAGCACGATCACAAGGCCGGCGGCGACCGCTCCGGCAAGCCCGAGGAGGTCATAGAATCCGGGTCCCTTCTCGAACTCGACCCCGAGGAAAACGATGAGGCCGACGAAGCCTGTGACCATCCACAGCCATGAGCGCAGCGGCAATTGTTCCTTCAACCACAGCGCGGCAAACAAGGAGCCGAACATCGGGTAGGTGAGGTTGATGATCACCGAACGGCCGGCACCGAGGTGGACGACGGTGAGGTAGAAGGCGAGAATTCCAAATCCGCCAAGCAGGCCGCGCAGGATCAGCAGCGGGCGGGTAAACATGTGGCGGAATTCAAGGCCTCGACCTTGGAAAAGGGCGCCGACGATGATCAGTCCGACGATGCCCCGGAACAGCGATGCGACCCAGCCGTCGGCGGCGGGGAAGTACATGCTCAAGCCGCGAATCAACAGCACGTTGACCGCGAAGAGCGCGACCGAGCCGAGCATCATGAGGATGCCGGACTTGTTGGACGGAGCGGATGTCATTGGAATGGGTGACGCCGTGCGAACTCCGGGAAACAAAAAACCCGGCGATCCGTGAACGGTGCCGGGTGGGTGGAGGTGTTCTCTTTGAAATCACATCACACGCAACCGGCAGTCACACGCCAAATGGCGAGGACTCGGAGACGAATGATGTGAAGTTTGTTGTTCAAGGCAGCGGGGTGATAGCGTGATGAGCGGGGGATGGGAAGGGGAAAGTTGTGTGGTGGCCAAGGTGCGGGTGGGTGCTTTGGGGGTAGGGAGCGGATGAGTGCTTCGGGCCTTGGGGAACAGGGGTCAGGATTCAGTGGTCAGAAAGGCAGAAAGGCAGGAGGGTCGCGAAAGCGTCTATTGTCTTTCTGACCACTGCCCCCTGAATTCTGTTCCCCAAAGCCGGAATGATGGGCGATGTTACGGCACCGCTGTCTTCTCCAGCACCATGTTGATCAGGGGAAGCGGGTCGGAGCCGTCGGCGGGGACGAGGCGGTGGCGGAGCACGGCGGGGAAGACCTGTTGCACGTGATCGGGATGAACCGCATTGGCGCTTTCGAGGAAGGCGGCGGCACGGGCTGCTTGCATCACGGCGAGTGAGGCGCGGACGGAGACGGAGGTATCGCTTCCGGAGAGGCGGCGCAGGCTTTCACAAAGAGAGGTGATGTAGGCGGCGATCGACTCGTGCAACGGGATCTCTAGTACTTCGTTCTGGAGGGCGAGGACTTCATCGGGGCGGATGAGAGCTTCGGTCGACGACTTGCCGTTGATCTCGCCCGAAGCGTGGTCCATCAGGATGCGCTGCTGGATTTCCTCCGATGGGAGGTCCATGCGGATGGAGAGCAGGAATCGGTCGAGCTGGGGTTCGGGAAGGGGGAAGGTGCCGTGGCGGTCGCTGTCGTTCTGGGTGGCGATGACAAAGAAGGGCTCGGGCAGTTGGCGGGTGACGCCGTCGAGGGTGACCTGATGCTCGTTCATGCATTCGAGCAGGGCGGACTGGACGCGCGGCGAGGTGCGGTTGATCTCATCGGCGAGCACGCAGTGGGCGAAGACCGGGCCGGGGATGAATTCGAAGTCGCCGCGGTCCATGCGGTAGAGCGAGTAGCCGAGCAGGTCGGCGGGGAGCAGATCGGGGGTGAACTGGACGCGCTTGAAGGTACCGCCGATGGAGGTGGCGAGGGTGTGGGCGAGCGAGGTTTTGCCGATGCCGGGAGGACCTTCGATGAGGGCGTGGCCTTTGGAAAGGAGAGCGGTGAGCAGCAGGTTGGTGGCATTTTCCGCACCAAGGACAGTGGAGGTGAGGCGGATGCGGAGTTTATCGATGGCGGGGCGAGGCATATGATTCAAATTCCAATGATCAATTTTCCAAATTCAAAACTCGGGGGGAGTCATGAGGTAACACCGGTGACGATGCGAATGGCTTCGGGGTAAATGCGGTGCTCCTCGATCTGAATGCGGGCGTGGAGGGTTTCGGCGGTGTCGTCGGGGAGAACGGGGACTTTGGCCTGAATGATGATGGGGCCGGTGTCCATGCCGCTGTCGACTTGATGGACGGTGCAACCGCTTTCGCTGGCGCCATCTTCGACCGCCTGCTGCCAAGCCATCAGGCCGGGGTAGGCGGGCAGCAGTGATGGGTGGATGTTGAGGATCCGGTCGGGGAAGGCATCGAGCAGGGGCTTGCGGACGAGGCGCATGAAACCGGCGAGGCAGACGAGTTCGACGCCGGCGGCCTTCAGCGCGGCAGCGGTTTCCCGCTGGGCTTCGTCGGGGTACTTCGACTTGAAGCCGCGGCAGTCGATGAGGGCGGTGGGAATGCCGTTCGTGCGGGCGCGCTCGAGGATGAAGGCATTCGGATTGTCGGAGAGGACCAGGGCGATTTCCGCGTCAAGCGAAGCGTCCTCGATGGCATCGAGGATGGCTTGCATGTTGGAGCCCGAGCCGGAACCGAGAATACCGATGCGCATGGGCGGGAGGTTCCGGGTGGGAGGCGTGGGGTGACAAGGGGAAACTTGGGTAGGGGGTGCGGTGGGCTTCGTCGGTGCTTCGGGCATTGGGGGACAGGATTCAGGGGACGGTGCTCAGAAAGGCAAAAGGCCGGAGGGTCGCGACAGCGTCCAATGTCTTTCTAATTCCTGAATCCTGCCCCCTGATCCCCAATGCCGGTGCAAGCCAACGGCTTCCTCTCTCCGACTTGAAACTTGGCACCTTTGATAAGGCTCGGCATGTTTCGCGCCATGCACGACCCGCGCGTTGATCAACTTGCCCGCCAGCTTGTCCGTTACTCGACCTCGCTCAAGAAGGGCGAGAAGATCCTCATTGATCTCTACGATGCTCCGGATTCGATCGGGCTGGCGCTCATTCGTGAAGCGCGGGCGAAGGGTGCGATTCCGGTGGTCAGGCTGAATCAGTCCCGCCTGACCCGTGAGATGCTGAAAGGTGCGACGGATGAGCAGTATGCGGTGATTGCAAAAGGTCTGATGGCCGAGATGAAGGAGATGGATGCCTACATCGCGGTGCGGGGCAGTCACAACATCGCCGAGACCAGCGATGTCGCGGCGCAGAAAATGCAGGTGGCGATGAA
Source organism: Haloferula sp. (assembly GCF_049672945.1). NCBI lineage: Bacteria > Pseudomonadati > Verrucomicrobiota > Verrucomicrobiia > Verrucomicrobiales > Verrucomicrobiaceae > Haloferula > Haloferula sp. Next base: position 11,503 of record NZ_JBATWY010000006.1, read on the forward strand.
GCATTTGCGTCCGGTGCTCGACCGGCGGGTGAAGAAGACCAAGTGGTGCGTGCTACGCTGGCCAACGCCGTCGATGGCGCAGCAGGCCGGGATGAGCACCGAGGCTTTCGAGGACTTCTACTTCGATGTCTGTTTGGTGGACTACAAGTCGCTCGTTCCGGCGGCGACGGCGTTGAAGCGGCTGATGGACAAGACGGATCGGGTCGAGATCAAGGGGCCCGGGACGGATCTGCATTTCTCGATCAAGGGCATCCCGGCGGTGGTTTGTGCGGGGACCCACAACATTCCCGACGGCGAGGTTTTTACCGCGCCGGTGAAGAACAGCGTCGAAGGCGTGCTGAGCTACAACGCGCCGACGATCTATCAGGGCATCCCGTTTGACTCGGTGAAGCTGACTTTTGAAAAGGGCAAGGTCGTGAAGGCGGAGTCGCCGGGGAAGAACAAGGAGATCAACAAGATCCTCGATAGCGATGCGGGCTCGCGCTTCATCGGGGAGTTCGCGCTCGGCTACAATGCGGCGATCAAGCATCCGATGCGGGACATTCTCTTTGATGAGAAGATCGGCGGTTCGTTTCATTTCACGCCGGGCCAGGCTTACGAAGAGGCGGACAACGGCAACCGTTCGCAGGTTCACTGGGATCTGGTATGCATCCAGCGCAGGGACTATGGAGGGGGTGAGGTGTGGTTTGATGGGAAGCTGATCCGCAAGGATGGGGTGTTCCTGCCGAAGGCGCTGGCGAAGCTGAATGGGTGAGGCCTCGAGGTTTTTTCAGCGATCCCTCGAAGTCATCGCAACTTCCGGATCAAGCGATGGTTTCAGGAGGTGAATTCCTTGGGCGAATTGACGCCCAGGGAGGTTTCAGATTCTGCTGAATACCAACCGATAAACAACAACCATGAAATCCATACTCGCCGTGCTGGCCCTTGCAGCCCTCATCATTCCAGCCCAAGCGGAAGAAGGAAAAGAAGCACCCAAGAAGGGCGGCAATCCAGCCAAAATGCTCAAGAAGAAGGACACCGACGGCAACGGCACCCTCTCGCTTGAGGAATTTGTCAAGGGTGCTCCTGACGCCGACAAGGCGACCAAGGCATTCAAGAGAAAAGACAAGGATAGCGATGGCCAGCTGACGCTCGATGAGCTCAAAGCCAAGCCAGCGAAAGGTGCAGGGAAGGGTAAGAAGAAGGACGGCGAGTAATTCTCCCGTCTGATCGATTTTCATGGGGTGAGTGGAGAGATCCGCTCGCTCCATTTTTGTGATCAGGAGAGGCGAAACGAGTGCCCGCTTGGCATCGCGGCTTGCCAGAAGGGTCCTGCGGGTGCATGGGAAGGATCCATGTTTCGATCATTGATGGTTGTTGCGGCGATGATGGTGTCGATGGCCTCGGGTCAGACGTTCAAGCCGACAGGAGAGAAGCCGCCGACGCCGGCGCGGGAATTCCGCGGGGCCTGGGTGGCGGTGGTGCACAACATTGATTGGCCGAGCAAGAAGGGGCTTGCTGCCGGGACCCAGCAGGCGGAGGCGCGGGCAATTCTTGATCGGATGGCTTCGCTGAACATGAATGCGGTGATCCTGCAGGTGCGGCCGCATTGCGATGCGGTCTACGCGTCGTCCCGCGAACCCTGGAGTCCGTGGCTGACCGGGACGATGGGCAAGTCACCGGGCTATGATCCTTTGAAATTCTGGATCGACGAGGCACACAAGCGCGGGATCGAGCTTCATGCCTGGTTCAATCCGTTTCGCGCGCTTTCGAATGCGAGCCATCCAACGAGTTCGACGCATGTGGTGCGCTCGGCACCGCACATTACCAAACGCTATGGGAATCTGATCTGGTGCGATCCAGCGGCGAAGGAAACCCGCGACCGGGCGCTGGCGGCGATCATGGATGTGGTCAGGCGCTATGATGTCGATGGCGTGCATCTCGATGACTACTTTTATCCCTACCCGACAGGTGGGAATAATTTCCCCGATGGTCGGAGTCCGAGTCAGCGGCGTTCGGTCGTCGATGGCTTCGTGAAGGATCTCTACTCTCAGGTGAAGGCGACGAAGCGCTGGGTGCGGGTCGGCATTTCACCTTTCGGAATCTGGCGACCGGGCGTGCCGAGTGGGATCGAGGCGGGGATTGATTCTTACGAGCAGTTGGGAGCCGATGCGCGGAAGTGGCTGGCAAACGATTGGGTCGACTACTTGGCCCCGCAGCTTTACTGGCGCGATCAGCCGCGGAAACAGAGCTTTTCGGCCTTGCTCACTTGGTGGCGTCAGCAGGGAAGTCGCCCAGTTTGGCCGGGGATCGCGACTTCGCGGATCGGCAGCTCGGAAGACCCGGGGCGGCCAGCGAGCGAGATCATCAAGCAGATCGGACTGAGCCGGACCATCGGCCGCAACTGGGTCGGGCACATCCATTGGAGCGTGAAGGCGCTGATGCAGAACCGTGGCGGGATCAGCACGATGCTGGCGAAGAGCGGCTACTCGACACCTGCGCTGGTGCCGCCGATGCCATGGCTGAGCAAGTCGGGTCCACCCGCTCCGCTGGTGCAGGCGGAAGGAGCCGGTAGTGAGGTGAAGGTGCGTTGGAAGCTTGGCGAAGGCACCTCAAAGGTGGCGGTGATGGGACGTTTCGGCTCGAAGTGGCACATGCTGCGAGTGGTGCCGGGTCGCTCTTCGGGAGTGGATCTGAAGAATGGATCACGCGGGATGCCGGACAGCATTTCGATCAGTGCGGTGGATCGTTATGGCAGCTTGAGCAGCCCGGTGGTGCTGGCGAGATAGGAGGAGCGTCGCCCCCGTCGCTCAAGGGGAGAGCGGGCGATTTCATGGGGCTTCCCTGGTCCTTGGAGTGGCTGGATTCCTTGGAAAGGGACAGGCATTTTCGTGGGCATTTTCGTGCACTTTAGTCCCTCGGCTTTGCTGGCAGGTGTTCCGCCAGGGACTGCAAGTCCCCGCTCCTTGGGGCTTGCGGTCTTGGGAAAATGTTATAACATCCGTTTCAACATGACGATCGAAACCAAAGTCCGGAAGATTGGGAACTCGCTGGGGATCATTTTGCCGAAGGAAGCGCTTCAGGAGCTGAATGCGGCGGAAGGGACGAGCTTGTATCTGACCGAAGGGGTGGATGGAGGCGTGAAGCTGACCGTCGAAAAGCCGGGCTTCAAAGAAATCATGGAGATCGCTGAGGAAGGAATGCGAAGCTACCCGAATGCTCTTCGTGAGTTGGCGAAATGAGAGAACCGGTTTGGTTGCCAATTGAGGCGATTCTAGCGCTGCATGAACAATTGCTGGCGCGCTTTGGAGGTTCCGCCGGTGTTCGTGACAAGGGGATGCTTGAGTCGGCATTGGGTCGGCCGCAGCAACTCAGTCACTACGGCGATCCCTCGGTTTTTGCCATCGCGGCATCCTACGCTTTCGGAATCGTGAAGAATCATCCCTTTATCGATGGCAATAAACGAACCGGATTCATGGCTGCTTATACCTTTCTTGGCGTGAACGGCTACCGCCTCGTCGCTCCGGAAGAGGAAGCGGTGGTTCAGACGCTGGGTCTGGCGTCGGGGGCGATTGGCGAGGAGGATTATGCCGCTTGGCTGGAAGGCGGCAGCGAGCAGCGCTCGTGAGTCGCGACTTGTCGAGGGCGGGACAGCCGAGTAGGAACCCGGCGTGGTTGAGACCCGGATAGCCTATGCAGACGATCAGGAGATGAGTGAAGCCGTGAGCGAGGCGGTGGCCTTGCTCAAGGCTGGCGAGGTCGTCGCTGTGCCGACGGAAACGGTTTACGGGCTGGGGGCGGATGCCTTCAATGCCGAGGCGGTGGCCAAGGTGTTCGAGGCGAAGGAACGGCCGAGCTTTGATCCGCTCATCGTCCACGTGTCTTCGGTGGAAGAGTTGGCAGAGGTGGCGAGTATTCCTGCCGATGTGGAAAAGACGGTGCAAAAGCTGATTTCCGCGTTCTGGCCGGGACCGCTGACGCTGATTTTGCCGAAGTCGGACAAGGTGCCGGATCTGGTGACCAGCGGGCTGCCGGAGGTGGCGGTGCGGCAGAGCGGGCACAAGATCTTCCGCGAGATCGGCAAGCAGCTGGGCCGGCCGATCGCGGCGCCGAGCGCGAATCGCTTTGGCCGGATCTCGCCGACGGCGGCGAGCGCGGTGATGAAAGAGCTTGGTGGCCGCATTCCCTTGATCGTCGATGCAGGGGCTTGTCGCGAGGGTTTGGAAAGTACGATTGTTCGCGTAGAAGCGGGGGAGAAGCGGCCGATCCTTCACCTCCTGCGGCTGGGACCGGTGACGAAGAAGGAGCTGCAGAATTTCGGGC
>NZ_JBATWY010000007.1:0-14819 GCF_049672945.1 Haloferula sp.
AGAGTGCTGAAGTCACCAGTCTCCGTAACGGAGCAAACCACTGACTGGAGAGCCGGATGCGGGAGATCCGCCTGTCCGGTTCGGAGGGGGGAGCGGCGCAAACCAATGCGCCGTTCCTACCTCTATCGGAGAAGACCGATTCGACGGCGCTGTTTTCCGGAGTGTCGAGGGTCCCGGTCAGCGTCCACATGGTGATGGTTGCCGGAGCAACTCCCGAAAGAAGAATCCATGAGGCAAGGGTCCAAAGCATGGGAAGGATCGGGCGAGATGAGATCATTTCCCTTGATGAGCTACGGGATCGGGAATGGGCCATCAAGTCGAATTTTCTAGAAAGGTGTCGATTACGAAGGGCAGGCCGCCCTACCGCTCCTCGATGGTGGAGCGGAAGAATCGGCGGGGTTCGGAAGTTGGAACGCTGAGTTGCAAGGGTTGACCAGGCGGGCGGGCGACGCCGTCGTTGGTGGGATCCAGCCACGGGGACCATTCGAGCAGGTCGGTCGATGTCTCAAGTTGCAGGCTTCTTCCAGGCAGGTCCGGCAGGGTGAGTTGCAGGTTCTCACCGGCATGGACGATGGCGATGGAGGCAGGTGCATCGCCGACGCGTGGGTGGGTGAATTCGAGGAACTCGCGCTGGTTGTCCCGGCCGTCGAGGTCGGCGTCGACTCCGGGGGCTCCATCGGGATCGGTGCCGAAATAGAAAGTACGCCATTCATCGTAGCTTTGGCGGGAAGGGAGCTCGCTTTCGATCCAATCGATGAGAAGTTGGATTGCGACATCGTCGGTCTCAAAAGTGGCGAGCGGGGGCATGCGGCTGTAGCCGTTGCGACCGGCGGCGCGATGCACGATGGCGGAGTGGGATTCATCGCCGGGCACGATCAATCGGTCGGCGGGATCGAGAATGGTTCCGCCGAGGACACCATTGACGATGCCGGTTTGGAAAAGCGGGAGGGAGATGCTCGCATCCCAGTTCGCGGGAACCGTGCCGGTGTCACTGTGGCAGTAGGTGCAGTTCACCTCGAGCCATGATCGGGAGCGGGCTTCCAGCGAGTAGTCGGTTTCGTCCGGGCGGACGTGGCGGGGGAGGGTATCGGGGTCGTCGGTGAGGCCGGTGAGATAACCTGCGAGTTCGAGTTGGGAGACAAAGTTGCCGCTGGTGCCCCCGAGCAAGCCTTCGCGATTCAGCTGGCGGGTCTGGAAGGACAGGGCGTGCCCCGCCTGGGGTGAGTGGCAGACGGTGCACTCGGCATGGGATGGGATCCGCCAGCGCTGCGTGGTAGGTGAACCGCCATCGATGATCGAAAGGTCGAATTCCTCGCCGGCGGCATCGGCCAGGGTGGCAGCGGTGCCGGCCTCGTTCCAGCGGTAGGAAACGCCGTAGGAGCCGTCTGCGGTTTTGACGAGCACTCGGGTTTCGATGCGCTTGCGGGTCGTGGGATTGCCGCGCTCGGTTTCGAGCTCGAAGTGCTTTACCCACAGCGTGCCTTCGGGGAAGGACCATGAGTCGTCGCGGCTGTAGCCGAGGGTGGGAGAGGTGTCGGGATGTCCAAACCAGCGGGACTTGATGGCGTGGTCGGACCAGAAGGGGAGATTGATCTCGTAGGGGACGAGTCCTGGGTTGGGCGTGAGGGTGGCGAGGTCGGCGAACAGACCGGTGGCGGACAAGGTCGGCGGGAACGCGGAGGTACCGGTTTCGACGGTGAGGCGGCGGATGATGCCGTTGTCGATGTCGGCAAGGAGGACGTCGCCATTCGAAGGATCATGGCCGAAGCCGACGATGCCACCTTCTCCGGCGATGCGGCTGACGTTCGGGCTGGCCTCCGAAGCATCGAAGGACCAGATGTTTCCCGAGCCGTAGTCGGCGAAGACATAGTGCCCGTTCAGTGCCGGCACGTTGTTCCCGCGATAGACCACGCCACCCGTCACCGAAGTGCCTTGGAATTCGCCGGAACCGCGGCTGTATTCCCAGCGGGGTCCCCGGTTCGGGCCTGCCCCGGGTTGCTGGTTCGGTGTCCAGCCGCTGGGGCGCTGGTTCCATTTCACGCCATTCAGTGTTCCTTCACGATAGGCCCACTCGTAGTTGGCGCCGCCTTCGATCAGATTGATTTCCTCCCTGGCTCCCTGACCGACATCGCCGCACCAGAGATCACCATTGAGCGGATCAAAGGACATCCGCCATGGGTTGCGAAGGCCCGCCGCCCAGAACTCGGTGCGCACGTTGGCGGTCGTGACGCTCAGACCATTGAAGCTCGTGGCTCCGACCCACGGGTTGTCGGCCGGAACTTCGTAGCGAGGGCGGTTCTGCGCGTCCCTGACGATGGCCGGATGATCGTTTGGCGGGAGGTTGGCGTCGTCGCTGCCGGTGCCGTCGGATGCGGTGTAGTCCTCGGTTTCGAGGTCCACATCGATGCGGATGATCGACGACCAGAAATCCTTGGTGATGGTCTGGGAGTTGTTGAGTGTGTCATTGGCATTTCCTTCGTCGCCCCAGCTCATGTAGAGGTATCCGTCGGGTCCGAAATGAATGTCGCCGCCATTGTGGTTGCCGGCTTCGTTGCGTTGTTGAATGAGCACCTTTTCCGAGCTGGTATCGGCGGCATCGGGGTTGGTGGAGGAGACCGCGAACTCCGAGAGGCGTTGGTAGCGGAGGCTGTTGATGTTGACCGAATAAACGACAAAGAAGCGGCGGTTGTTCGCATAGTCCGGATGAAAGGCGAGGCCGAGGAGACCCTGCTCACTGCTCGTTTGGAAGGTCTCGCCGCTGCGAGCATTGACGACGGCATCGAGGTCGAGAAAGCGGGTCTCGGTTGGAGAGGCTAGATTGTTGATCAGTTCGATGTTCCCGCCCTTTTCGAGAATGAAGAGTCGGTTGCTTTCACCCGGTGGCGAAGTGATTCCGAGTGGGGAGGAAAAGCTCAAGCCGGGGAAGGCATCGACGAGGGCAAGTTCCTGGGGTGGCCCGGCATCGGGCATGGTCGATGTGGCGAGCGGGAGGCGCGCTGCCGAGCTGATCGTCAGGCTGACGGTCGCGCTTGCCGAGAGCCCAGCCTGGTCTTCGATCACGTAGGTAAAAGAATCATTGAGAGTGGCGGAGCCATCGTGGGTGTAGATGATCTGGCCATTCGTGGAGTCAATCGAAAGGACGCCATACTCGGGTGGAGTGGCTTGCGCGAGTGAGGACAGATTGAGGTCGGCGCTCCCATTGGGTTCGATGTCGTTGGCGAGCACCGGGATTTTCACCATGCCGCCCGGGGGCAGATGCACGGTGTCGTCGCTGAGTTCCGGGGCGAGGTTCTGCCATGGGCTGAGACGGTTGCCCGGGATGTAGATGCGGCTTTGCCCGGGGTAGGACCAGGCCACGCCGAGGTTGTCGCCGCCGCCTTCTTCCTTGTGCAGGGCTTCGATGAAATAATACTGGCCGGCCTGCAGCGTCACTGGAGTTGAAGTCTGCTCGGGGTATTTCGTCCACTCACCGGCATTGGTCCAATCCGGGACGCTGGCAATCAGAGCGCGGTCGTCGGGCGATGAGGACGAGCTGAGCCAGAGTTCGGCGTTGTCGTCGGCGTGAAGGTAGAAGGTGTAATCGCCGGTGACAGGAGCATGCACCCAGCCGAACATCCGTGTGCCGTAGTTGTCGCTCCAGTTGGTGGGTGCAAGAAAGGAGGAGGCGGTGGTGCTGGTGTTCGGGCCCTCCGGGTAGCTGGCGAGATTGGTCAGATCGGAGACCTGCCGACCTGAAACGCCGGTCCAGACATGGCGGCTGATCGAACCAGTCGGTGGTGCTCCGAGCGTGGGGAGGGAAAGGCAGCTGAGGACTAAGGCGAGATGGATGGGCTTCACGATCAAGGCTGAACGTCACTCAGATTGGAAAAAAAGAAAGTCAGCTTTGCTGTTGGATCGTCGTTTTCCGGCTAGGGCGCGACCGGCTTGAGCTCGACGGATGGATCCTTTTTCGCGACCGGATACTGGGCGCCGGCGTCTTCAAGTTCCTGAGCCATGCTTTTGATCATCCGGCCGAGGACCTCAGGATGGGTCTTGGCGAGGTTGTCGGCCTCCGTGGGATCCTCGGCGAGGTTGAAAAGTTCACAGCGCTCTCCCTTGGGCTTGTTGTAGTGGTAGATGAGCTTCCAATCCCCGAGCCGATAGACGGTGAAGTAGCTGCTGCGGTGGGTGTGCGGAAAATGCATCAGGAAATCGCGTTTGCCGTCGATGCGGCCTCCGGTGAGCAAGGGCGCGAGGTTGTCGCCGTCGATGGGCTGCTCGTATGGCACGTCGACCAGATCGAGAATGGTGGGAAAGATGTCATGGATGGTTCCCATCTCGGTGGTGATCGCGCCGGCAGTGATCGGAAGTTTCTTTTGAGCAGCGTTGGCGGGGTCCGGCTTCGCCCAGGCGGCGATGAAGGGAACGCGCATGCCACCTTCGTAGTGGGTAGCTTTTTTTCCACGAAGGGGAGCGGAGCTGGCGATGGCATGCGGCTCCCCAAGCGGAGCGTCGCTGCCGTTGTCACCAAGAAAGAGCACCAGGGTATTGTCGGCCACACCAAGCGTCTCAAGATTCTTGAGGATCTCGCCGACGGAAGTGTCCATGCTTTCAATCATGGTGGCGAAGGCCTTGGCTTTCTCAGGAATACTAGCATTGGCGTAGTTCGCGGCATAGCGTTTGTTCGGCATGAACGGGCTGTGGAGACCGTAGTAGGCCATGTAGGCGAAGAAGGGTTTGTCCTGATCGACGACCTGCTTGATCGCCGAGTTCATCTCGAGGGTGAGCGCTTCAGTGAGATAGATGTCCTTGCCGTGGTATTTTTCCAAATGAGGAACGGCACGGCGCTTGTTGCCCTTGGTCCAGCCGAAGCCATCGGTGCCGTAGTAGCTGCCGGGTTGGCCCCACGAGCAGCCGCCGATGTTGATATCGAAGCCGAAATTGTTGGGGAATTCGCCGTGAAATCCGATCGGGCCGAAGTGTGCCTTGCCGACATAGATGGTCTGGTAGCCATCCTCCTTCAATAGGGCCGGCAAAGTCTGATGCTTGTCGGTGATGCCCTCCCAATTCCACTCCGGCGGCCCCTGAGGTCCCCGGTTGTTGTTCTCTGATCGAATCCATTGGGTGGTGTGGTGGCGCGCGGAGCTCTGTCCGGTCATGATCGAGACCCGGGTCGGCGAGCACACGCTGTTGGCGTAGAAGGTCTCAAAGCGCATCCCCCGGCTGGCGAGGTCCTCCATGTTCGGCGTGCGATAGAGTTCGTTGAGCGGATGGATTTTTGGTGTGCCCTTGCCGTCGGTCAGAAATGGCAGGGAGCTGTCCATCAGTCCCATGTCGTCGACAAGGAAGACCAGGATGTTCGGCTTGTCGGCGGCCTGGATGGCGGTGGCGAAAAGTAGGCAGACGGCTGGTAGAATGGAGAAACGGGCCATGGATTGGAGCAGATCTAAGCCGGGAAAATTTACGCCGGGAAAACTGCAAGTGTTTCAATTCATGCTTCCCATCAGAACTGGTCCAGCTCCCGAAGGAGATTCCGTCGCCGCCAGCGGACATTTTGCCTCCGGCTTGCCAAGAATTGCGGCATTGGCACACTCCCTCCATGAAGTCGCTCCGCCAACGCCTGCTCGGTCTCCCTGCTCCTGCCGAAGACGAGGTTTTACCCGCCGCCTTTTACACCAAACATGGATTCGGCCCGGAGGATGCCGAGGAGCTCATCGAGCAATGGATGGAGCTCGAACTTGAGGAAGAGGAGGCCGAGGTCTCGGACGCCGCCCTCATGCATGCGTGGAGCATCCTCGCCCATCTTGGCGGAAAGGATGGATGCCAGTTCCTCATCGATGAACTCGAGGTGTCCTGTAGTATCGACGACGAGTTTTTCATCATTCGCTTTTCGGACCTCATGCAGGCCATCGGTCCCTCGGCGGTTCCCCTGTTGATGGCCGTCCTGAAATCAGGAACAAATCGCGAAGGCTTTCTCATCGAAATTGCCAGCACTCTGACCGACTTCGCCCGGCAGGACATCGAGCGTGATGCCGTGCTCGAAGCGCAGGTTGAGATGCTGCGCGGAGATCCGCGTCACCGCGGTTTGAAAGGATCGATCATCGCGGATCTCGTCGAACTCACCAAGGACCGCTACCTTCCGGAAATCCGGCGCGCCTTTGAGGAGAAGCTCGTCGATGTCACGATCAACGGCGATTTCGAGGAAGTGGAGATCAAGCTCGGGCTGCGATCGGAGCGAGCTGGACCCAAACCCCACTGGGGAGACCTTGAAACCGAACTCGCCAGAGAAGCTCTGAACCAACGGGTCGGATCCCGACCGACTGATGGTGACGATGCCAGCATCATCCGCTACTTTCTCGCCCTGCATGAAGGACCGCACAGTGCGAAAAGCCTCGCCGAATTCGACGGCCTGATTCTCGGCTGCATCCTCGCACCCGAAATGGTCCCGCCTTCCCGTTTCCTGCCCTCGATCTGGGATCCCGAGAATCTCGACGACGATCCGGAGTGGGAGAGCGAGGAGGACGCCCAACTCTTCCTCACCGCCGTCATGAATTGGCACAACGGCATCATCCGCCGCCTCGACGAGGGGCATTACGCTCCTCCTTTGACGCCACGCTCCAATCCGCGTGTTCCGACTGAGGAGGAAACCGACTGGGCCCGGGGTATCCTTTCAAGTGTCATGAGTTGGCATGCTTCCCTCACCGAACCAACGGAAGGTCACCAAGCGCTGATGGCCTGTGCCTTCCATCTCATCCAGCCGGACGATGATACCCCGACTCGGGAACTGATCCGTGTCGAGCATGTCGTCCGCGCCGCGCACATCCTTCGCGAGTCCCTTCAATCCGGTACGGAGTTCTCTTCAGCTGCTGCTGGCTTCGGCAGTGGCGAGACCTATGAACGCGAAGCACCCAAGATCGGCCGCAACGATCCCTGCCCCTGTGGTAGCGGTTTGAAATACAAGCGCTGCTGCATGAACTGAGGCTCGCGGGACCTTTTTGAAGGGTGCAGGCACCGAGGCGATTTTGAGAAGGAATGATGCTGACCTTTTGCACGGAGCGTCCCATGAGGAGCGCCATCACGGCGTGCCCTGCTTCGTGATAAGCAGTCAGTATGCGATTGTCCGTCATCGTTTCGGCGCAGACTTCGGTTTCGGGTGCCGGTTGACAAGCCTGCTGAACTTCTACGGATAAATCGATGCTCTACGCCACCACCGCCTGCCGCAGCGATTCCTCCAAACGCTCGCCGTAAAGATTTGGCGCGCACGAGGTCACGGCCAGTTGCCGCTTTGCCCGGGTCATCGCGACGTAGAGCAATCGAGTCTGGCCCACGACTTCTTCCTCTGACTCATCCAGTGATCCCACGCCGATCACCACCACGGCCTGGAACTCATGCCCCTTGCTGCTCTGAGCCGTGACGACGGTTACCTTCTCCGCCGCAGGGTCATAGGCCTTCTTGTCCGCCGAGGAATCCATCCACAGGTGGTCGACCTTCGAGGCTCCGAGCTTCTCACTCATCGCCTTGCCGTGGGCCTTCTTGAAATAGATGACCGCAATCTCGTTCGCCGGGATGCCCCGTTCCAGCCAGCTCGCCACACAGCGGGCGGCATAGGAGATTTCCCCATGGAAATCATCAGCCAGTTTGAACGCCGGACGCGCCCCGGTCATTCCGGCCGAGGCCGGCTCGATCAGCGGAATGTGATCATCATCCGCTGCGGCCGGACCAAGACTTCCTTTCGCGAAGTCATAGGCAAACTTCAGAATCTCGCGGCTGTTGCGGTAGTTCAGCCGCAGAATCGTCGTCCTTCCCTTCGCCTTCACGCCGACGCTCGACAGACTGAATCCCAAACCCGTCGTCTTCCGGTAGATCGACTGCGCGTCGTCGTAGAGGAGGAGAAAGGAATCTGTCGCAGGATCGACCATTTGCGTGACCAACTTCAACCACTCCGGCTCGAAGTCATGCCCTTCGTCGATCAGCACCGCTCCGTACTGGCCGCGCGGGATGAAACCCGCCTCCACCCCGCCGATGACCGACTCGACCTGCCGCTCCCAATACTTGCCATCACCGGGCGTGACGTTCACATGGTAGGCGCGAAGCATCTCGCCGCACCATTCGTGGAAATGATGCACCCGCACTTTCTCCTCAAGCCCACGGTCCGCGATGAAGCGGCGGAGTCGTGCCGCCAGTGAGATGTTGTAGCAGAGCACCAGCGCCGGTTGTCGCAGTGACTCCGCCAGCTGCACACAGCGGTAGCCCAGGATCAGCGTCTTGCCCGATCCTGCCACGCCGTGGATCACCCGATGCCCACCACCGAGGTTTCGCGCCAGCTGCTCCTGCTGGAGATCTAACACCTTGATCAAGTCCGGCACCGGCTCGTCTTCGAAAAGCTCCGCCTGCTTCCCCGCATCGATCCGCACTTCAGGAAACAAACACCAGCGCACCCGCTCGATCTGTGGCAGCGTCATCGCCCGGCCGAAGGAATACTCGAACATCCCCCACAGCCGCTCCTGGAATGTCAGCGGGTCGACCGACTCCGTCATCTCGTCCTTGCAGATCAGTCTCCGCCCCGGCAGCACCAGCTCCTGCTGCTCTTCGGTGAGGAGCTCGTTCCACTGACGACGCGTGATGTTCGGCAGCACCACACCCCAGCCGTAGGGAAAGGCCAACTTGCCCTGATAGCTTCCAGCTTCATCGCAGAGTTGAGGGTCGCGGTTCAGTTGATTCACCAGTTCGATCATGCACTGCCGCGCCTGCTCCAGCGGATTGGCCTCCGTCTTCGGCTTGCCGCCGAGAAAGACCTCCCAGCGCAGCTTGTCGAGTTTCCGCAGATCCCCGACCTTCCAATCCTTCACCTCCAGCACCAGCAAACCCCGTTTTGGATGCAGCACTACGAAGTCCGGATACCGCCGCATCCGACCTACCGGCACATTGAACCAGACCAGGTAGTCATCCTCCAAATGCGAGTTCAGCCGCTGCCCGAAGCGCCGCTCGCCCGGCGTCACCGCCGCCGCGGCTTCTTCGATGGAATGAATGAGGGTCGCCATGGAGTGGTTGAGGAAGTCTTACCAATGTTTATCTCTCGAATCAAAGACAATGACCTCCGTGATCATGGGAATCAAGGTGGCCAAGAGTCGCAGTCCTCGTGTCGGATTCGGGTTCTTCCGACCCAGGCGATCTCGCCCGAAAGCGTTCGTAGTTCCACCTTCAGGTGGGCGAAGCACCGTCATCGGGTCAGCCGCCCTCCACCACCCACCATGCCCGACGTCTTCACCCGGGAAATGCGCCGCGAAGTGATGTCGCGCATCCGGACCCGGGACACGAAGCCGGAATTCATCGTCCGCTCGATGCGGCATCAGCCGGGTTGGCGGTTCACGGGCAATGGGCGGATTACCTGAACTGCGGGTTGCCGCCTAACAGCTGCGATGGGTGAGTGCCCGAACGTTCGAATTCCGGGACCGGCCCTCCTGAGACCTTCGACTTTTGACCTTAGACTGCCTCTCCATGCCCGACGTCTTCACCCCGGAAAAGCGCCGTGAGGTGATGTCGCGCATTCGGTGCCGGGACACCAGGCCGGAACGCATCGTCCGCTCAATGCGGCATCAGCTCGGCTACCCAAATTCCGAATTACCTTGGTGTACCAACAAAGACGGTTGGCGTCAGTTCACAGGTTCTCTTCATGGCTCCAGGAAGGGTAAACAGCCTTGTCTGCTTCCCGAAAGAGAACACGCGATAGAGTTGATAGTGCTCGGCTTCGGCCTCCGAGACTATGACCTCGTTTCGAGTGGCAAAGAACGGTGTTAGAATCCCGAACTGGGTGGTTTTCACTTCGATGAGGCGTTCTCGTCCATCCTCTTCGTATGAGAGGACATCGTAACCGAGGCCGTCGCCTTGAGATTGGGCCACGTGTTCGACTCTCTCAGCCAGTTTCTTTTGACCAGCCTGCCAAAGGCGCCGCTGTTCCAATTCGAGAACTAGCCTTTCCCCAGCTGCGCCCAGATTCCGATTCTTTGCCTCGATCTCAACGTAATTCTTTCCGAGGTGCGGACGCACTGGATGCGATGTCTCGTTTAGCTTGGAATAGATTTTGTCCTCTGCTTTCGGCGCAGCCACCCACATCCCGAGCAGATCTTGGAGGGTAATGTTTTCGAAATCCTGACGCTCCACAGCCTTTTGAGCGAGAGCGTTGACTTCGAGGTCCCTAACAATGACGTCCACGACCACATCTTGAAGAAGTGCCTGAAAGTTGCCCCGTGGCTTGTAGCCCTCGATGTAGGGCAGTCCCAATTGGTTCAGGATCGCGCTGATGTTCTGGTGCTTGAACTCAACAGATCCCTTGTTTCGTCCGGTCAAAGCTTGAACGGCTCGATTGCTCTCCGCCTTGTTGAATGGAAAGCCCTCAAGTTCCATACGCAGCATCGTGCGGTAAGCTGCAACGGCAGCCACAACTTCACCCCGCTTCCAATCCTCGCCGGTCGCCATTCGTCGACGAATCATCCATAGAAAGACTCCAGCCGAAATTCAAAAAATCATCGGATTGCATCGATGATTGAATTTCCCCACGGCAGAGATAAAAATCAGACTCTCCTTCTCCCAAATGCTCGAAATCTAGGACCCGTTTCACTTCCAGCTCTTGACGTCGTCCTTTGTCCCATCGATTCGGTCCATCCCGGGCGAGCCGACGACCAACAGTTTCCCGTGAACCACAACGTTGTCAGCACCACCCCACTTGAAGGTGATTGGCTTGTCACCGCTCTTGCGCAGGATGACTCTGTAGGGGTTTCCCCACGCGTCCGTCATCCCGGTAGGCAAACCGTCTTTGTCGTGATCAATTCTGAATGCTGGGTCATCGGCCCCTCCGCCAATGACCTTGAAGTGATTGATGCCCTTTTTGTTCTGCTGTTTCACAACTTCCATCCCGGAGAGGATCGCAAGGAAACGGATTCCGGCCGGACTTGATGTCAGAAACTCCTTCGTTCCCACATCCGGCATCCTGCCATGCTGCTTGTTGAAGTCCTCCACGACCGCCACCAGCAAATGCGCGCTTATTAGGGATTCCGTCCGCCCCTTGGCATCCTGCAAATACTTCTGAGTTCCATCACGAAGCCCATCAAGAAATCCGGATGCCTTTTCCGGCGTGATTGTTTCACCTTGCCCCTCAGCCTCCTCCTGATCTTCAGGCCGCTTGTCTCCACCCTGCGCATCGACAGCCGGAACAAGCAAGGCGCTCCCTAAAAGCATCATCGAAAGAAGCGAAACACGCGAGCGCCCAAAGACCTTCATTCCCATCTACTACGGGTTGAACTTCAGCATGTCCACACTTGAAAAATCGTTCGCATTGCCTGGCATTCTGTTCGTGCCAGCCGCTGGAATCGGCCAATGCGAGAACTTGGGAGGCGGCTGGGGAGAGCATCGGTGCATGCGAACAGCCTTAGCGGGAGCTGTCATTGAAAGAGTGGGCGGATGGATTTTGGTGAAAAGGTGAGGGTGATTGGATTCTGAGAATGTTTGTTAGTTGGGGCTAACCCCGTCGACCTCCAAATTCAAAATGAAAGGACTGACCCCACTGACGCACTGACCCCACTGACGCATGAAATCCTCCGCTCCTTAAGCTCTGACCCGGACTCCAGACTCAAATGCAAAATTCAAGGACCGACCCCAGTAGCAAGGACCGACCCCAGTAGCAAGACCCCAGTAGCAAGGACCGACCCCAGTAGACAGGACCAGCCCCTTTGAGCTGCGGGTGGTAGGCAGGTGGTTGATCGACCGGATCGTCAAGGGTGAATGCTCGAAAAACGGGACCGACCCTCTTTTGACGGAGTAGAGGCCCTTGACCACCGGGAGCGTCACGGCCGAGGTCGGCTCGGAGCCTGCCGTGCTGGTGCCGTCATTGCTCCATCGGGTGAGGTATTCCACGTTCGAGGGCGGCGCGTCAACGATCACCGTCGGTATGGATGTATAGCCCGAACCGGCATTGGTGACCGTGTAGCCCGTCACCACTCCGCCAGAGACGGTCGCGGTCGCGGTCGCCCCCGATCCGCCACCACCGGTGATGGTCACGGCGGGCGTGCTCAGATAGCCGTTGCCGCCATCGTCGAGAGTGATTCCGGTCACAAACATTCCGGTCAGCGTGGCCGTCCCGGTGGCCTGGACGCTGGCTTGCGTGCCCCCGTTCACAAGCGCGAACTTGAACTGGCCGTTGCCGTGGAAGTTGATGGGCGGATCGCCGACGGCCACCCGGCCCTGGTAGTTGATGAGCTGCGGCACCTGGGCGGGCGCGATTGCAGTGAGACATGCCAGCAGCACGGCGGTGAGCCAGCGGCCGCCGCGCGAGTCGAAGGCACGCGATGCCGGTGTTGTGAAGGCTGCCAGTGTGGCGGCGGCGTGGAGAATTTGCGGTTTCATGATGACTCCTTCCTTGTTGGCGGGAGTCACCGCAGGGGTGGTCGTGTTCGGCCGGACAGGAGGCGGCCATCAAGACCACTCATGGAGTGGCTCCTGATCATTCGCTTGCCTAGTTTTCCGAGGGAAGCGGAGGGTCCCTTGAGATAAGGGAAAACAACCCACCACCTCTGTTTCCATACTAGAACACCTACTGATAGCGATGGTCGTTTCGCATGTCAATTATGGGTTTCCAACTTTACCCGGCATTGGTCACGGCCACTAGCCGCGGATGGCGTGGGATCCCTGATTTTTTCTTTTCCGGTGAGACCTCAAACAGCCGTTGGGCCGGACCGGAGGGCGGGAGGGCGGGGGCATTGGCGGTGTTGCGGTGCGTCGGTGGACGGAATTTTGGCGAGAAAACCTCCGGATTGACAGCAAGGTGGCGCTCGGCAATTTGCTGGCGCATGATTGGGGGCGAGAAAATGAGAAACCGTGCCGGGCAGATGGATGATCGGCATAAGATTCCGAGAGCGCGTCCAAGCCAGGCGCCTCGAGCCACCCGCGGACAAGGCTTCCTTGCAATCCTCCTCCGCGCGTCTTCTCCCATTTCACCCACCGGATGATTGCCTCGGGAAAAGGGGTCAGCTAAACCCTTTTGACATCTAATGTGCCAAAATGCCCAACCCCCCAGGACACAGATGTCAGAAAGTTTGGCCTGCCCCCTTCCTCATGTGGCCTCGATCCGAGTCAATTTGAGGGTGATTTGCAGCCGGTGGAGTTTGGCAGTTGGGACGAAGCGGTGGCGGTTTGCAATCGCTATATATCGCAAGCCTACCGGGATCGGGAAGGGGATGAGATGGTGGCCGTCGAGGGCGATGTCAGCGGTGGGTTGCTCGCTCATGCTCATGCCATGGATCGCTCCCACTCCCGCCGTTGCGCTAGGGCAAGTCGCCACGCTCCACGGTCGCCATGCTTGTCAACCGACCAGCGGCGGGAGTGCTGCTTGCCATCGATGAGGGCGTTGGCGATCCACCACCAGGCCTCACGGCCGAAGCCGTCACGTTCCAACCTGCGCCTGACCCCGGTGGAGTCGCGCAGCCGGCCGTCGAGTTTCGCCGGGGGTCTCACGTGCGGCTGCAACGGGCCTTCGCGATAGTAGCGAGTGGCTGAGGCCTTGGCCGTCTCCCGACAGTCCGGGCAGGTGCTGTAGTTCCGTCTGGTGCCCGGCTTCTTGTCCAGCTTCCCGCCGCAGCGGCAAATGCCGCGCCTCCTCGCCGCGGCGACCTTCTCGCGCATCCGCGCGTTGGCAGTTTCGCGTCTCTGTTTTTCGCGTTTGGCGCGCTCTTTGGGTGTCAAGCTCATGGGGTTGTGATTGGCTGCTAGGAAATTGCTTTTGGTGTAGGCCCCTGAGCCAGCCGTCGGGCCGGACCGGAGGGCGGGTGAAAGGGGGTTGATCCGCTTTTGTTCTTCGATCGGAAAGAGATCGAGGAAAGGCTGGGCCTTGGGTGCGGTAGACCTGTATCCAGTGAGGGAAGATGCGGCCGGGTTTGCCGCTAGGATCGCTTTGCTCGATGCATGAACGAGGAAGAGGGCGTCCGGGCAGTGCTTAAAATAGGCTTCGAAGTCGGTGGACGTTACGTGCTCTTGGGTCATTGCTGCTAGGAAATTGCTTTTGGTGTAGGCCCCTGAGCCAGCCGTCGGGCCGGACCGGAGGGCGGGTGAAAGGGGGTTGATTCGTTTTCCCTACATTTCGTCAACTTCCCTGACGGAGAGGCGCACGAAAACTTTTTTGGGAATCACAGAGCCAGAGATTTGCGCAGTCACCGTAGTGGTCCCAGGATTATCTTTGGAAGGCGTGAAGTTCACTGTGGTGGTGCCCGCCGCGTTGGAACTGCCAGCCGGGTAGAACACCGTCATGTCCGACGACCACTCGTAAACCACCGTAAGGTCAGGCGCCGAACTCGCGGCCTTAGGATGGCTAAGGGTTAGCGTTGTTCCGCTTTTCCCGACGACGACCATTCCGGCTGAAAAGACGCTCGGGTCGGTGCCAAAGAAATTCTCCAACCCGCTCGGTATCCCGTCCCTGTCCGGATCAGCACCGACGCCTGTCTCAGCTCCCACTCCCGGGTAGCCTCCGATCCAATCACTGAAATTCAAAGTAACCTGCACGGTCGGGATGCCACCAAATTCGATTCCCCAGCCGGAAGTTCCCGCTTGGTAATAGACCCTTGCCTCTGGCGGGAGACCGCTGAAATGATTGGTTCCCACTAACGCCGGCGCGTTGCCCAGGAATGAAACTTCCACCAAGCTGCGGCACACAAAGAACGCGTAATCTCCGATGGAGGTGAGGCCCTCCGGGAGGGTGATGCTGGTGAGGCTGGTGCAGCCAGAGAACGCGAAAGTTTCGATGGAGGTGAGGCCCTCCGGGAGGGTGATGCTGGTGAGGCTGCTGCAGCCATAGA
>NZ_JBATWY010000008.1:0-46707 GCF_049672945.1 Haloferula sp.
CAAGAGTTCGTGTGAGGCGAGTGCTGCAGTATTGGTCACCAGCTACTGGAAGATAATCTATCCACTTGCAGCCCCGAATTTCGTCCAAGGATCGATGGTCTTGTATGGCGAAGAGAACTCCGTGAAACTCGGGTTTATCACCTTATGGGGTCAGGAAAAGAGTCCATTGCCAGCTTCGACGATCAAACGGCAGGTCAATCCCGGCGAAGATCGAGTCGATCTTCATTTCCACGAGACCAGCCTTGCCCAGATTGAATCACTCTTTGCCTTCGGAAAGCCTGTCCACATCCACCAAGAGGCCAATGGGTCCATCCTGATGGGAACTCTCGGAACATGGGAACCTCCCCCGAACCCCTGACTTTCGCGCTGTGCGCCCAGTGCCGCCCACATCAAGCGCCTGAGCTTCAATCAATCTCCGGCTTCGCCAACCGCCAAAGCCTCCTCCACCGCCCGGAACTCTTCCAGCGCGGCTTCTAAACTAACCACGATCTCGGCGGCTAGCTCGGCCGGAGGGGGCAGGTTCTCGCTGTCTTCCAGGCTGTCGTCCTTGAGCCAGAGGATGTCGAGGTTGGCTTTGTCTCGGGCGACGATCTCGGCGTAGGTGAATTTCTTGAAGCGCTCGGTTTCGAGAGTAGAAGCGGCATCTTGCCGCTTGGGTTTCTGGGCAAGCGGCGGGACGCCGCTTCTACTTTGGTAACACTTCACGAAGTCCTCCAGATCCGCCTCCTTCAACGGATTCGTCTTCAGCGTGAAGTGCTGGTTGGTGCGGAGGTCGTAGATCCAGAGGTCTTTGGTCCAGGGCTTTTCGTGGGCTTCCTTGCGCTCGAAGAAGAGGACGTTGGCCTTAACGCCTTGGGCGTAGAAGATGCCGGTGGGGAGGCGCAGCAGGGTGTGGACCTTGCAGCGCTTGAGGAGCTCGCGACGGATCGTCTCCCCTGCCCCACCTTCGAAGAGGACGTTGTCGGGGAGGACGACGGCGGCGGTGCCGCCGACTTTGAGCTCGCTGACGATGTGCTGGAGGAAGTTGAGCTGTTTGTTGGCGGTGGTGGCCCAAAATTCGTCGCGCTCGTATTCCTGCTTCTCGGTACTGATCTTGCCGTCGTCGCCGACGATGGTGTAGCCGCCTTTTTTGCCGAAGGGCGGGTTGGCGAGGATCATGTCGAACTTCCTGCCGCTGGGCTGGGCGAGGGCGTCGGCGCGGTCCACGGGCGGGTCGTTGGCGTCGGCGGTGGAGCCGATGCCGTGGAGGTAGAGGTTCATGGCGCAGAGGCGGACGACGCCGGGGACGATGTCGGTGCCGCGCAGGGCCTGGGTGCGGAGGTGCTTCATCTCCGGCTTGCTGAGCATGTTGTGCTGGGAGATGTAGTCGTGGGCGGCGAGCAGGAAGCCGCCGGTGCCGCAGGCGGGATCGCCGATCACCTGCCCGGGCTTGGGGGCCATGACATCGACGATGGCGCAGATGAGCGGGCAAGGGGTGATCATTTTGAATCGGACGGTGCGATCACTTGAGAAACCGATCTGAGGACGTGAAATCGTTGGGCGCTTCTGTAGTTCCGTTGACCGCTTTCATCGAGAAACACATTGATCGCATTTGGAAAAGCTTCCGGAGCCAGCGGAATCTTCGCGTTTGGATTGTGGAATACCCATAAACCTGCCGACCAGATCTCAGTTACTTTTCCGATTTCAGTGATCGAGCGATACTCACCGCATTCGTTCGTTTCGAGGTCGAGTGCTGCGCCAGCGCGGGCAATGAATACGTCGGGATTGCCGAAACCGGCGATCTTGCCCATCCGGTTGAATTTGGTCAGGGTCGCTTCGTTCGAGGCGATCACAGCCGAGATGTTTTCGGCATCAGGTTGGCGAAAGAATCCGGCGGGAATATTTTTCTTCTCACCGTAGTTGCAGAAGTCCACGGGATAGTCCTTTCCGTCCTCACCGCAGCGGATTCCAAAGACACAGTCGCTCAATGCAGGTAGAGACCAAACCATGCTTCCGGGGCCGTGGAAGTCGTGGATCGCGAAAACCAACGGAATGCCTTTCACCTGCTCTTTCTCCCAATAGCGCTTCTGCAACTTGCTAAACAATGGGCTGCCCCACTTGATTGGCATGTAGTCTTCGCAGAGTTCAAGCTCCTCTGCCGGGGTCTTCGGCGCAGGCGGTGTCGAATCAGACGTCGGATTCACCGTGACGGCCTCGACTGCGATTTTCAATTCTCCTTTCGCGATGATGAAATCCGGAACGGAGTGCTGATCGTCGATGTGGAAACGCTGTTCGTAGAAGGCGGCGTAGAGGTAGAGTTCCCAAAGACGGCCATCGAAGCCGGTGGTTTGAAAATCTTTCCGATAATTTCCATCAAGATCCGTGAAGGCGAATGAGAGCTCTTTCACAATCCCCTGCGCGGGTGAGTATGCGACGCTGGTCGCTAGAATCTGAAAGTTGGGATTCAATTTTTCTTCGGGAACGCATGGAACCAGAATCTCGTGCTTTTTCCTATTGTTGTCTCCTTGCGGAAACTCTTTGTCACCACTGGCAGAGAGCTCCGCCATCTTGGCCAACATAGCCTCGCGGGCGGCATTCTTTGTCTCGAATGAAACCATGTTTGCAATGCCCCGGAACACGCCGGTCTCATCGCGTCCGAGCACCATGTAGGCGTAGTCGTCATCCATTGCGTCGAGCGTGATTGTGGCGATCAGACTCTCGTCTTCGTTCGCCCACCACTCCAATTCGCGAAACAAGAACCATGTGAATGGTGATCGCCGATACAGCAGCGCCTCAAAACGAGGCTTGGATAATGGAATCGAAGTTTTCATGAGGCCAGAATTGGCTACTAAATGTTCGGCCGAGAACTAAAGGTAAAATATTTTCACTTACGCCATTGGGAAGAACCCAGCTCGTCCGAGGTTCGCGTCTCCCGTAAACTCGATATAGTTAATGACATCAACCAGCCCCACAGGTGGCGGGTCGTTTTCGAATATAATGAACTGGTCACCACTACTATCTTTCGCCAGATCTTCATAAAATGCATCTTTCACTTCGGCACTTACAGGCGCATCGGCACCAGTCCGCAGAGACTTCCCACGGTATGGATTGAGAGGAGAGTCAAGCATCACAAATCCAGGATGTGGCAAGTTTTGCTCTCTACAGAATCGCATCAAACTGATCGTGACTGCTGCATGGGTTAAGGCGCGATGACCTTTACCCATACTCCCACGATCTTGATCCCCAATGACGATATCAAACTTCTTGGGATCGAATGCGACGTGCCCATTAAGGGGGTATCTCCAGGCGCGCAGGGTATTCTCTACCACCCTACAAAACTCGGATGCCGTGCGCGTCGACGTCTTCTCCAGTTTTGCAACCTGTGGAACTTTAACTCTCTTCTCAGCTTCCAAAACATCAAGGTCTTGATGTAGTCTCTTCAACTCATCAACGGTAGCCTGTGCACGTTCCAATTCAGATTTCTTCTGAACAAGTTCACGTAGCGCCGCAGCGGCAATTGAAGTAGCTGGCCTTAACTCCCGATCAATCTGATCTTGGGTTTCGCTACGCTGATCTGATAACCTAGATTCGACCGTGAGCAATTGGCCTTTCTCAGTGCTCAGTGATGCAATAGTTTTCGCAAGATCTTGTGCGAGTGCATTCACCTTATTCAGCTCAATTTTGGCCGCCGCCGAGAAGTTCTCGATCAATGTGTCGGAACTGGAATATTCTGGCGCAGCGCCGCAAGTCGCACATTGCCCACCTGGAAGATTTTCAAATGATGCTCCAGCTTCGATTGCTGCGGACAGTCTCATCTTGTCTGTCTCATAGTATCTTTGCAGGAGATCAAAGCGATCTAGGTGCTCTTGCACTACAATCAGTCTATCCTTTACCACGACAAGTTCGTTCCAAAGTTCCTCCCTGCGTGTTTCCAGTTCAACAATTAAATCTCTTTTAGAGCTCATCGTCTCCGTCGTCCTGAAGATTTCATCATCGACTTGGCTAGAACGCTGACTGATTTCCTCCTCGCTCGCTTTGAATCGCGCAAAAAATTTCTCCTGTTCGGAAATATACTTAGTGATCCAGTCGATCTTCGCGTCGAGCAATAGATTCCGTTCTTTTTTGGAGGGAGGCTTGGAAGTAAGCCCAGCGTCGTCAGAACCAGTCAAGAAGAGGTTCCAAAGTCGCTGCTCCGGCGTAACAAAAAGGCGCTGACCTGATAGAGCAGGAGAACCATCTCTAATGATTCGAATCTCATCCACCATCGTTAGGTGCGCGACATTGCGGAACGATACTTCGTTCTTCTCGCCGCTCTTTTCACTCCGCAATATTTGATGCCCTTCAAAACCAAAGAGCTTAAGTAGTTCTGTAGACAACGTTGTATGATCTCCCTTTTTGTGGCCAGCCGCAATTATCTGACCGTCGGTCGGATTACTGGCGTCGCCTAGGGAACCGCATCTCCAACGAACAGAGTTGTCGCCAAACGTCCTCTCTATCACAAAAGACGATTCATCGCTGGTTGCAAGCTCTAGTGAGCCTTGATTACAACCTCTTCCGTGCGGGTTGTCTCTAGGAATGCGATCAGCACCGAGAAGATATTCAATGACTTGGAAGGTGAAGCTTTTTCCTGTGTCCGATGCACCGATGATGGCGTTAAGGCCAACGTTAAATTGGAGCGCGGCAGGGCGCTTTCCGCCCCCATCGACGGTTAAAAACTTCAGATGAAACTTTGGTAGAGATGTCATTCCGATATTAATGAAAGAGTGGATTGTGTGAATTCAGGGCCCCATCGTTCCCATCGTTCGGCTATATAATTCTTCAGATCCTCGTTCGACATCCCCCCAAAACTGGAAATCACCCAAGAAGATGAATCCCTCAAAGATTGAGTGTATGAGGCTCGGAGTGCGCCAATAAAGGTGAGAGCCCAAGTCCCGGCCTTATAGGTGATTCCAGCCTCACTGTGGCAGCATTCAATTACAGATTTGCTCATCATCATATGCAGGCCCCGCTCAATCATTCGTCGTCGAACATGAAGTTCTCCAGTGCGATGAGGCGTCGCGGGATGAATGCTCGGGGGGCCGTTCTCAACATCCCCAGAGTGAACCAACAAGTAATCATAATGGATTAATCGTTGCAGATCACAAGACGCAGGAAATGCTTCTACCAGCAGAAGAGCGCATCGCAATCCGCACTCAAGCGGCGTGTTAAATGGACTCTCCCAAGCACGATTATCGGGTATCCAGGATGGATTCATTTTTTCCATATAAGTTTATCCTCGTTGGCGAGGTGGTGGCAGGAGCCCTTCTTGTCGCCAATTGTAGCAAGGTTCCCAAGGTGACCGGGGCAGGGTGGCAGCCTGGCTGCTTCTTGTGTTGTGGCTTTTAGTCTGTCCAAAGCTGAATCAAAGTCACCATCACAGATGTCTATCACCCCATCCAGAATCTGCTTCTTGAATTCTTCAAACGACCCTAGCGCCACAAAGTCCTTAGTAAATCGATAAAGCGACTCAGCTTTATAGAAATCTTCACGACTACGCTCGTAGTGGCGAAAATGATTCTGGAATACTTTAATCTCTTCAACGGTATTTAGCGCAGTCTTTTCGTGGTCTGAGTATGCCTCCAATAACTGCTGTAAGTAGCGTGTTTCCAGCGAACTCGGAAGTTGCGGCGGCAATGTGACAGGTGGACGTTGTGGAGGAAGCTCCTTGAAACGAATGTCCCAAAATGGAGTTTTGGCATGCTGCTCAAGAATATCCACTATCGGCACGTATCCGATGATACTGAAATCGAACGATTCGACGTAAGATGCCAAGTCGCCATCAAGCGGCACATCAGCCTTGGTTGTAATGCCGCCTCGCTCGCAATGCGATCCCCAGTTGAGTTTCAAACCTTCACGTATCGCCGCTGGATCCTTGAGCAATTCTTTGAAGCTTGGCGAAACTTCTAAAGGAGCGACTATTCTGTAGATTTTTGGCGGTGAATAGTCCTTTTTCCAGCAATAATAGCAGAGCTTCCCGAAGTCGCTCCACATGTGCGATGGTTGGACAGGAGTCTTATAATGCTTGCACTGGTAGTTGTCCCACTCTGGCGCTGGTGCATTCGGATCGGTAATATAGGCGACAACATCCCTGCCTTTATCCCCTGCGCCTCCAAGACGTTCCACAAATTTATATTTTTTCTCAAAACCTTTCGTCCATTCCTGAATGAACACCTCCCAATCGTCATCGCTGTAGGATCGTATGAGGATCGCCGGACTTATTCAAGACGGCGCAAGTATTGATTGTGTGTCCTTAGTTTCCGACATGGCAGGCGGGAATTGTGCGGGGTAAGATATTGGCTCCGCGGGTTGTTACGCAGCGACGGTAAGAAATTATCATATCGGGCGTAACGCTGGCGAGGGCGTCGGGATCGATGGTGCGGGTGCCGCGCCCTTTCATCTGCTCGAAGTAGATCTGGGAGCGGACATCGCGCAGGAAGAGCAGGCATTCGAGGGGCTTGATGTCGGTGCCGGTGGCAATCATGTCCACGGTGACGGCGGTGCGGAACTCGGGGGCGGTGCGGAAGGCCTTGATGATGTCCTCGGATTTCCCGCTGGCCCGGTAGGTGACCTTTTTGCAGAAGTCGTTTCCCTTGCCGAACTCCTTGCGGACGATGTCGACGATGTCCTCGGCGTGGCTGTCGTCCTTGGCGAAGATGAGGGTCTTGGGCACCCAGGGTTCGTCGAGGCCCATGGCTTTGGCCCGTGCAGGGCGGTCGGTGAAGATCTCGGTGAAGAGTTTTTCCCGGAAGGTGGCGAGGTTCAGGGATTGGATCTTCGGCTCATTTTGAGCTGGAGAGAATATGGAACTGGCGCGGGGCATCAGGATTGCTTCGGAAGATCCTCGGGATTGCTGACGACGGGTTCCAAGCCGGCGGCACGGGCTTTCGCGATCGCTTTGGCGGAGGCGCGTTTGAGGGCAGCCTCCGCACCGATGAAATCGGGATCGTCGAGGGGTTTGACGGGCATGATTTTGTCGGTGTCCGGGAGGTAAGGAGCCGGATCTTCACGGAGAACGCTGGAACCGGATGCGGGTGTGGCGTTGCGGATGGCGATGGCGCGCGCGCGCATGGCATCCAGCAAGGTGAGTTTTTCACCAATAGGCAGATCGGCAAGTTTCCGCCGGTGGGCGTCCTTGCCATCGAAGATTTTCTGGAAGTCGAAACTCATGCGGAATCAGGAATCGGAAAGGAACTGTTGTGAAAAGCGCTCCCATTTTTCCACCAGACCATGACGGCTGAGGATATTGCCGAACTCGTTGCCATCGATCCTGCCGGATTCGACAAACTGAAGCAACCGCGACTTGTCCTTTGCCCGTCCTGTCTCAAGTGCGATGGCGGCGAGGTGCTCTGCGGTGAACACCCGGACGGACAAGCCTTCCACATTCATCTCCACGGAATCCGCTAGAGCTTCCTCCACCAAGGCGCCGGTGGGCGGCAGGAACTGGACCGGCCAGCCGCCGATAATGACATATTCGCCCTCGATGGTGCATCCGCGCCCTTCGAGATAAGCGAAGATCGGCTCCAGGCTCAGGAGCAAGCTCCCGGGCTCGGGCTTCATGGAGACGAAGATATCGACATCGAGAGTGGCGAAGGGTTCCAGATAAAACGTCGCGGCTACCGCGCCACCAATCGCGCAGCGACCCACGATGCCGTCGGACTGCATCTGGTCCAGGGTCTGGATGACTTCGCGGATATTCATCGGTGGCTAAGCTACGAGGATTTCGTTGAGTTCTTCAATGATGTCCTTGGGATCGCCGCCGAAGGCCTTGCGGGCGACGGCGAGCGGGACGCCTCCCTCCTTCGCCATGAATCTTCGCCAAGGCTTCGACTGACAAGAGGCTACGGCGGACAGGTCATCGGAGACTGGGTGAGTCCGCACGTTTAAAAACCTGTTCACCATTATTTTCGTTTTGCGGATTTCCGTTTGGCTCGATAGGGCTTCTCAGCCTCGGCCACGCGGTGAGTTAACTTATTGGCTTTGGCTCCCTTGGCGGGCTGCTTCATCGGGACGAAGTGCAGCTCGATATCGGCACCCACGGCGCGACCGGCGCGGACGAGGGTCTCGATCGTGAAGTTGTTGGAGCCGGTCATCATCGATGTGATGCGGGAGGGCTGGACGCCCATGCGTTTGGCGAGTTCCGAACGGGTGATGCCTTGTTCCTTCATCATGCCGAGCAATTCCTCGACGATCATGAGTTTCTGATACTCGGCTTCAGACTCGATCGATGGAGTCTCGGCGAAGAGCTTGCCGATAGGATTATCTCCTTTGGTGATGCGAATTTTCATGGCTCTTGATTGCGGATTTCGATGTCGGTATCTGACAGGAGCTTGGCGTCGAGATAACGCTGGCGGAGCTCGCGGGCTTTTCGGATGTCGGCTCGCTGGCTCCCCTTGTCACCGCCGGAGGTAGCGATGATCAACTGAGGCTCGATTCCTGGAATTTCGTCGTAAAAGGCATAGAGGCGGAGGCCTGTCTTGCGGGTCTTGAACTCGAAGAGGCCGTCTCCGAGGGATTTGAAAGTGAGTGGATTGTGGTAGTTCTTGCGGGCGGCAATACTGCGAATTCGTGCATGGAGCGCCGCGAACCCGGCGGGGTTCGAGCGCTTTAGCCGGGCAATGAAATGATCGGCAGATGACCCTTTGCCGAAATCCAAAGTAACCACCCGGCGGGCTTCGCCAAGGTGGACCGTGCGGAGAATGATTTCAATCTTGTTTTTCACTTATATGTGAAATTCCGATTCTTGTGACTTAGGCGATTAGTGCCTCGTTGAGCTCTTCGATAAGGGCTTTGGGGTCACCGCCAAAGACTCGGCGGGCTACCGCGAGCGGGACGCCTTCATCGGAATCGACGCTTTGCCATGCTTCGAGGTAGGCGGTGGCATCGTCGGTGTCGAAGGCGCCGTTAAGGGCGACGTAGTTCTTGATGACTTCGAGCCAGTGGATTTGTGGTTCAGTGAATCTGGGAGAAGTTTGCGCCTGCGGCGGGTTGGTTTGGGATGCGGGCGGGACGCCCACGCTCCCCTGTTGTTGTTCGAGCCAGGTTTGAAAGCGGGTTTCGACGAGTTCGGGGAAGGGCGCGAGCGGGGTGGCCTCGGGATCGACGGTGTGGCGGACGAGGGTGATCAAGTTGGTCAGGGTTTTGACGGGATCAGCGGTGAGGGGGCGCTTTTCGAGGTGTTCGTAGGCTTTCCAGACTTCGGCGGGGGCGATGTGGTAGGGCGGCCGGGCGACGGCTTCGGCGAGGGTCTTGAGTTCTTCGTAAACCAAGTGCCGTTTCGCATGGGGGCGGTTGTAGAGGATCTGGAGGGCGGTGATTTCGTCCTGGTTGTCTTCGAGAAATTGCTTCCAAGAGGTGACGAGCTGGCGGGCTTTTTCCTCGTCGTAGCCGGCGCTGAGGACGGTGTCGCCGGTGAGGTGATCGATGGTGACGTCGGTTTTGCGGCGTTTGGCTTCGAGCAGATCGCGGAGGGCGGGATTGGAGGCGATGGGTTGGCAGGCGGAATTCGCAAGCTCTTCCGCCGCTGTTCTTAGTTCTTCGTTGCTTGGTTCGTAGTTGTCCGGGGCATTCGCCGGAGTTGCCGCGCGTCGGATCTCGTCGGGGTCGGTGGCCTTGATGAGGTCGGCGGCGATCTGTTTGACAGACGGGCCGCCGGAGACTTTGGCGATTTCCTCGCGGTCGGCATTGCTGAGCATGCGGTCGAGGCGTGCGAGGCGGCTGGCGACGGTGGTGAGGGTGGCCTCGTCGCGGGCGCCCATGGCGATGCCGAGCAGGAGCTTATCGAAGGCGACGGTGGGCTTGCTCTCCATCGGGCGGGAGTCGGTCTTGTCGGACTCGGTGACGCCGACGGCATCGACGAGGACGAAGCGGGTTTTTCCGCCGGCATCCGGCGTGACGCTGGCGAGGGCGTCGGGATCGATGGTGCGGGTGCCGCGGCCTTTCATCTGCTCGAAGTAGAGCTGGGAGCGGACATCGCGCAGGAAGAGCAGGCACTCGAGCGGCTTGATGTCGGTGCCGGTGGCGATCATGTCGACGGTGACGGCGATGCGGAACTCCGGGGCGGTGCGGAAGGCCTTGATGATGTCTTCGGATTTGCCGCTGGCCCGGTAGGTGACCTTTTTGCAGAAGTCGTTTCCTTTGCCGAACTCCTTGCGGACGATGTCGACGATGTCCTCGGCGTGGCTGTCGTCCTTGGCGAAGATGAGGGTCTTGGGCACCCAGGGTTCGTCGAGCCCCATGGCTGCGGCGCGGGCGGGACGGTCGGTGAAGATCTCGGTGAAGAGTTTTTCCCGGAAGGTGCGGATGACGGTGCGGATCTGATCGGGGACGACGACGGAGCGGTCGAGCTGGGTTTTCTGGTAGGTTTCCTCGGCCTCCTGGATTTCCCAGCGCTTGGCGCGGGTGAGGCGGTCGCGCTTCTGGTAGTCGTGACCGGCCTTGACGGTGACGCCTTTCTCGGAGACTTCGGTTTTGATCCGGTAGATGTCGTAGCCGACGTTGACGCCATCGGCGACGGCCTGGACGTAGGGGTATTCGGTGACGAGGTTCCGGTCGAAGAATCCGAGGGTGGCCTTGCTGGGAGTGGCGGTGAGGCCGATGAGGAAGGCGTCGAAGTAATCGAGGACCTGCCGCCAGAGGTTGTAGATGGAGCGGTGGCATTCGTCGACGATGACGAAGTCGAAGGACTCGATGGGGATCTTCGGGTTGTAGGTGACGGGGAGAGTGGC
Source organism: Haloferula sp. (assembly GCF_049672945.1). NCBI lineage: Bacteria > Pseudomonadati > Verrucomicrobiota > Verrucomicrobiia > Verrucomicrobiales > Verrucomicrobiaceae > Haloferula > Haloferula sp. Next base: position 10,743 of record NZ_JBATWY010000008.1, read on the forward strand.
AGATCCGTCCCGGCTCTGATCTTCTGAAGAACTGAGGCGGGACGCCTCAGCCACTTTGCTGACTTCGTAGCCGGAGTGCTCGTCGGCCTCGTCGTCGTAGGTGGCGTTTCCGGAGAGCTGGGAGTAGAGGCGCTGGATGGTGGAGACGGTGACTTTGCAGACGGGATCGATGCCGCCGGGGCCGAGCATCTGGACGTTGTAGAGGTCGGTGAATTTGCGGCCGTCGTCGGGGGTGGTGAATTGCTGGAATTCGTTGACGGTCTGGCGGCCGAGGTTGCCGCGGTCGACGAGGAAGAGGATGCGCCTGGCCCCGGCGTGCTTGATGAGGCGGTAGGCCTGGGTGACGGCGGTGAAGGTCTTGCCGGAGCCGGTGGCCATCTGGATGAGGGCGCGCGGGCGGTTGGCGGCGAGGGATTTTTCGAGCTTCGAGACGGCGTCGATCTGGCATTCCCGGAGCGGAGCGGTGCCGAGCGCGGGGAACTGGCGGAGGCGGGCGCGGAGGGTATCGGGCTGCTGGACGAGTTCGAGCAGGTGGCCGGGAGTGTGAAAGCCGAAGACGGAGCGCGAGCGGGAGTCGGGGTCGCGCTGGTCGCGGAAGTTGGTTTCGACGCCGGTGGTTTCGTAGGTGAAGGGCAAGGGATCGGCCCAGCGCTGGGGAATCCACTTTTTGGCGTGAGTGTAGCGCTCGGATTGATCCGCAACGCCAGAAAGCGTGGTGCCTTCTTTCTTGGCTTCGACGACACCAAGGGCCTTGCCATCGACGAAGAGGATGTAGTCGGCGGGGCCGCCTTCGGAGCGCATTTCGCGGACGGCGACGCCGCTGGAGGCGGAGAGATTGAGTTCGTCCATTGACTGGACGCTCCAGCCCGCGGCGCTCAGTTGAGCGTCGATGAGTTGTCGGGCGGCGGCTTCCGGGGTGGTCATGCAGGGAGACGAAAAAAGACAGCCCCGCTGAGGGGCTGGGATAAGCGTGGGGGCAGGGAATGAGTTAACTTTTCGACAAAGGCATTTAGGATTCCTGAAGCACCCAAGGCAAGATCAAGTGCCCGCAGAGCTTGAAATGCCTTGGATTTCTTCAATCAAGAGGCGCGCCGCAGGAGACGCGCCGCCTTTATCTAACGAAAAGTGGCTTTTGCCACGCCTGCATAATCTTGCAGCGCCTTCGCAAGACTCCTGCCGCAGAACGCACCGGGTTCAGAGCTTTCAATCCGGGCCCCACCTTTCCTGCGCCCGCTCAACTTCGAGGGATGTGGAGAAAACTATTCACACGCTGTTCACTCGCTCACCCGCTGGAACGCCCCGGAATTGGAGGGGGCCGGCCTCGATTTCAGCTTTTCCTATCAAAGCCTGGGAGCAAACACCCGAAGACGCTACTTTTTTCCACGACAAGTTATTCACATAAGTTCACAGCCCGCCACCATTGACGTATCCACTTAACAAGTCCGAAATAGTCCCCGCAGACACCACTGAGTCCTGCAACTCCAGTGGCGGGAGTGGTCGCCACATGACAACTACAAATACAGACACGTATGAGTAAGAGAAAGTATCCGTCGACGACGGAACGAATCGCGATCTTTCGCGCCGCATGGCGTGAGATCGTGCCAGATGCCACCTTCGCCGGGATGACCCTGGCGGAGTTCGAGGCAGAAGTGGAGCCCGTGGAGACGAATGCCTCGCGCATCGAGTCTCTCGTGGCCCAGCAAGCTGCGGCGCTCACCGAGCGCCAGCAGGTCGATGCCGCTGCTCGGTCGACCATGAGCCTGGTAGTCAACGCCGTACGGGGAGACCCAGCCTACGGCGAGGACAGCCAGCTCTACCGGGCATTTGGCTACGTGCCAAAAAGCGAGCGCCGCAGCGGACTGAAGCGGGGCGCAGGTACGGGATCGGAAGATCCGCCCGCAGAGGGTGAAGCTACCTGATGTCGATCCGGCAAGACTGAGCATCAGGCAGCCTCCGCTGCGTTACGCAGGCCCGTCCTCCCTTTCGGGGGGACGGGTCTTTTCTTTACCTCTTCTCGCTCGTTTCTCAAAGCCGAAACCCCGTCTTCAATCGGGAGTCCCTGACTTCTTTTTGGGACTCCCCCAAACGGCTGGAGGATTCCCCTTCCCTTTCAAGGGACGCCGCGGCTTTCCATGAGGACTCCACTTTCCCAAAAGAGGCGTCCCTTTTCGTAAAAATGGAGTCCCTTGTCCGGCTTGGAGAATCCCTTGAGCCGTTGATGAAGTCGCATGGAATGAAAAGAGAGTCCACCATGATGCAGGAAGACCCTCCCCTCTCTGCGGGAGTCAGGACCCAACAATCCCACCCCCAGTCGTTCGTAGTTCCGCCTTCAGGCGGATGCAGAGCCTCGGGGTATTTCGGAGACCGCCTAAAGGCGGAACTACAAACCCATCAGAACGGCTCGTCCACGCCCTCAAGAACGGTTTCAGGGAAAAGGGGGTCCAGCACTGCTGTCCAAAACAGCGGTAAGTCATGGGGTCGGCTTCTGATTTGAGGCGGTTCAGGGGTCGGCAGCGGGCGTTTTTCGGAGCGGTGATCCATCTTACTGCTCTCAGCATGTCTGCATGCCGTCCAATTCCGGTTGGACCGGCCTATCCGGGGGTGGTTCGCACCCGATTTGAATGTCTGGCCCTTTACATAGGCCCTTTACATAGAGATTGATCCCCCCGTTCCCGCCTCAAACAAAAAGCCCATGAACACCGTTTCCTCATGCCACAAACTTTCGGCCGGCGCGAGGATGCCGTGGACGATTTCAAAAGCCCCGACCGGCAATGTATCCGCGACCACTTCCCCCACACTGAATCTCCGCACCTGACCAGAAGAAGGAGCCGTCAACACGTAGCAACTCGGCGTCGTCCCGGTCCGTTCCATATACATGTTCGTCGCTAGTGCATCGTTTGCAAAGTTAGAGTGCACTCGGAAAAGGTTATGGAGAGGAAGATGGCATGCGATCTTCGATCGGGGAAAAGGAAGACGCGGGCCTTTTTCCTGATTTCTGCGTTGCTCGTCGGTCGTTGGTCTCGACCAACTCCACTCCTCGCGCCTTGAACTCAGGAAAAATTCCTCGCGCCGAATGCACTCTAACTTCCCGAACGCTGCACTAGCTTCCCACTTGATCGTCGCAGCGAGGGCAAGCCAAAACACCTCGGATCCGCAGACTTCCTCTTTCGAATTTCCGTATCCCCATCGAGGCCCGTGATCTTCGCTGGAATGTTCGGGCTGCATTCGTTGCTGCCTTTCCTCAAGCAACCGGATCCCGCACCACGAAAAAAGGCGAACGATTGCCCATCCTTGCATGAAGGAATGGCCCTCTGCCCGAAAGACGCAACCGACCTCGCAAACCCTAAGCCTCGGATTTCGTCGAACTCGTTTTTGAACGAAGCATGGCCACGCCAGTGACAATCAGCATCAGCAGACCGCCACCAACAAACAGGATGTAAAATGGGCGCAATACCGGGCCGAGCCAGCTTCCCTGGTGAATGTTCATTAGAAGTTTCAGCGTGCTCTCATCCCAGCCGAACCAGTGCCCACCGAAGTGGTAGCCAAGCCCTGTCACTGACGTCGCGATCAAAGGAATCAGTAGCGCCCACGCAGCGAGGCGGTGGCGACCACGCGCCCCTCGGGAAGCGCGAGAGCGGAGCAGCAGCCGCGCGCCGCTGAGCGCCAGCACCAGCAGGCCGAGTCCGGTGAAGGCCGTGTAAATCATCGAGGCGGATTCGCCGAGCACCATCCCGGTATGGAAATCGAGGATTTTTTGGCCGGTGGGTTTTTCCATACCGAACCAAGAGCGACCCACACGATACAGGATTCCGGTGATGAGGGAAACGAGCAAGGGGGCGACAAGCCACAAGGCAAGGCGGCGATGCAGAGGACGGGCTATACGTTTTGCAGGCATGACGCGAGAGGTTGATCTAAGTTGGACTTGCCGTCAGGTAGGACGATCAAAGAAGTGAAGCGAAATGAATTGCGGGGCAAAGTAGTCACCCGTTTAACAAGGTCGAGAATTATCCCGATTTTAGTGGAATTTTATGCAATTACACCATGGGAATCCCCCCTTCCTCAGCTATGAAAGCAGCTGGATCCACTCGCCAATTCGACTTGCTTAAACCTCAATGGCTTCTGCCAAATCACACAGAAACTCGACGACTGCTTCAAAATTTTCCCGCGTCGCGTCATCGGCGATCAGTCCGAGTTTTGCGTAAGCGATGGTCCCGCCGCCAATGTAGATCATGGCCTTCGAATGCTTCAGCGTGCTTGCCAGCCAGGCACGACGTTCGGCGGTCAGCACATCGGTGAGCGTCGCGCCTTGATTGCTACGCACATCGACGGCCTTATCAAAGGCCTCGTCTCCACTCTTCCAGCGAGCCTGCCCTCCGCTATCACGTTGACGCAGGCCACCAAGCAGCCCTGTCGTCACAAGCTGTGCCGTCAGAGATCTGTCCCTGAGTTCCATCTTGAGGAGGCTCTCAATCTGGCGCGTGTTCTTGAACCCCTTCCCCGGCACCGAGAATGAGACCTCGCGCCCACGATATTTGCCGTAAACGGTTGGTTCCGGACGGACAAAGCCCCTCATCCTGGCTGGCGGCAGGTCGAGCTCCAGCCCGAATCGTTCCGCAAGGAGTTGGTGCTGGGTGGCAATCTTCTCCGCAGAATATTTGAGAATGATCCAGTAGATCGCAACACCCGCGGCCATCACTCCGAAGACTAAAAGAATTTCAGGTCCCATGCCTTGAAACAATCCACCCAGCTTCTCAAGGTCGAGCTGTTTCTCGCGTACGCACCATCCAAAGCTCACCGCTCACAGCTCACTCCGCATTTCCCTTGGCAAGAGACCGCTCCTCCATTCTAAATCCCCACGAGATGCTTTCCCAGGAACCGATTGAATGGCCGGACGAAGTTGAAGTTCTCGTCGATCGCCTTGAAAACGAGTCTGCAGAGCGCGCCCTCAGCCGCGAGGAACGCGCGCTCATGGATGTCTACGAGACCGTGCCGGTTCTTGAAAGTGAGGACTGCCTGCATGATTTCTGGCAGAGCGGGGTCGACCACCAACGCGTCATCAACTCTTTCGATCTCGTCGGTGCCGCCACCCTTGTCGATCCACTCAACGCCAGCCGTTGGTGCCAAACCAAGAGTGAGGACCGCAACGACTACAGCGGAACCGAAGCGGACTACCTCGCCACCATTGAAGAGGAAATCCCCACCGGCTTGGACGAACTCGTCGACCTCGTGATTGAGTTCATAGAGGAGGAGTTGGCATAGAATGATCAACACGATGCCCTAACGGCCGGCGGTTTCCAAGAGCCCTCGAGCTGGGATTCACCCGCGCGGTTTTGATGGAGCCGGGGGGGCGGAGTCCACGAAGCGCAAAGCACGAGGAGGCGCTTGATCTCCGCACATGAGACCGGGCCCCCGACCCATCCCTCCTGTTCTTCACTCGACACTCCCTCAAAGCCCCGGTTCCTCGAAACCTGCCAACATTGATTCGTCTTGTTAGATTTACCAAGGAGTATTGGCTTCACGAATAGATTCCCATGTCGAAGCTCTCCGCGCTCTCAAGTTTAAAGCCTCATGAGCGTCGCAACGCGTTGCTCATTGTCTTGGGGCAGACCAGCAGCAAGCTCGGGGATGTCATCTGCAATGCAAAAACGGTTCTAACCTGGCTCATGGGAGTGATCGGAGCACCTCCTGCATTGACCGCCCTGCTGGTGCCCATTCGCGAGTCCGGATCGATGCTGCCGCAGGCATTCGTCTCCGGCTTCGTGAAGCGGGTCCGACGGAGGAAATGGGTCTACGCAGCGGGAGCTGTGGGCCAGACGCTTTGTCTGATCGGGATGGGGCTCGCAGCGCTCTTTCTGAAGGGAACCGCGGCAGGAATCGCCGTGATCCTCGCCCTCGCTATCTACTCGCTGGCACGCTGCCTTTGCTCGATCTCATCCAAGGATGTGCTGGGAAAGACCTTGCCGAAAGGAACGCGCGGAAGAATCACGGGAAGCGCCGCATCGATTTCAGGCTTCCTCAGCCTCGGGGCCGCCGTGTTCGTTCTGCTGGCAATGGATCGCAGTGCCTCACAGGAGACCTACGGGTGGATGATTCTCGGCGGCTCAGCGCTCTACCTGGTCACCGCAACAGCGCTCGGATTCGTCAAAGAAGAACCCTCGGAAGAGACTGAGAAGGATCTGTTGACCGACTTCAAGGAGCGCGCGCGGATGGCAGTCGCGGATCCCGTCCTGCGGAAGTTCATCGTCGCCCGTACACTGCTGCTCGGGTCCGCATTGGCGTCGCCGTACCTGGTGATCCTCTCCCAGCAACAGGGCTTTGAACTTCGCTCGCTCGCCGCCTTTGTCCTCGCGGGCGGGCTGGCTTCCGCACTCAGCTCACTCCTGTGGGGGAAATTGAGCGACCGGTTGAGCCGGCAAGCGATGGCGTTGGGCGGCGGTATCGCCGGGATCGTCGGCCTGCTCGGGGTGGCGATCGGGATCTGGATGCCGGCAATCGCCAGCAGCGTATGGACGTGGCCGACCCTCTTCTTCCTCTTGAACCTCGGCTATGCGGGCGTGCGAATCGGGCGGAAAACCTATGTTGTCGATGCCAGCGAGGGCGACCAGCGAACGGACTACGTCTCCACCAGCAACACCCTGATCGCGATCATGATCCTGATCATGGGAGTCTTGGGCTCAGCTCTCCAATCTCTTGACGTCCTCGCCGCCTTGGCCGGTTTTTCCCTCCTTTGCCTCGCCGGCAGCGCCTGCTCGCTCTCCCTACGCAGCACGCACGAGGATTGATGCCGATTGGCATTTCAATCGAGACAAATGCCCGATCTCCACCACTGAACCGCCTGCTTTGGTCCGTTCACTGCCGCGATTCTCGGTTCATGACCTGCAGGCAGTCTGACCCACGTTTCACTCATCGAGTGTGAACCCGATCTTCACCGTCACCTGCCAGTGGGCCACCTTGCCGTCCTCGAGGTGACCGCGGGTTTCCACGACCTCGAGCCAACGCATGTTGTGCACGGTCTTCCCCGCTTTCGCCACGGCGTTGTTCACCGCCTGCTCGATGCTCTCGGGCGAGGTCCCCACCAATTCGATTTTCTTGTAAATGTGATCACTCATAACAGGTCACCCTAACCACGTTCCATGCCCCCACGCAAGGTGCGATTGACTCCCGACCACACCGCAGCCCCGTGAGCCCACCGCCGCAAGGGCGGCGGAAAGGGAGTGCATCCAGCGACACGCAAACGGGCCCATCGCGGCCCGCGCCCCTCAACTTTTCTTCGACGTTCCAGCAGGTCTTTCCATGGGGGAAGGGTTGCGGCCGCTCTGGATCGCGTGGTTACTTGAAGACAATGACTGCCCGTGCCTCGATCTGCTCCGCCTTCGTGCTGATGGTCTTTCTCGTCGGTCGGCTCGGCGCAGAGCCCTATCGCGAGGTGGTGCGTTTCGTCCACACTGAGGACGTTGGCTTTGGCAATGAAGTCTGCGTGGCGGGAGATCACCCCGACCTCGGGAACGGCGATCCACTCATGGCGCCAAAGTTGTCCTGGTCGCCGGGGAATCAATGGTTCCTCGATGTGGCTTTGCCGCAGGGAGCGGCGATGACCTACCGCTTCGTCCGGCGCCCGATATCCGTCAGCGCTTGGTGCGATCCCGCGAGCGTGGTGGAGCTGACGAGCCCGACCCGCCTGACGGTCCCGGCGGTGCCTGAACTTCCATGGCCCGGCAAAACAATTCTCTATTATTCCGATTGGGAAAACGTCGTCGTGTTGGCCAACGATCTCGAAGACGGCGACCCGAACAGCTGGTTCCAAACCGCAATGGTCCGAGCGGGCCCGGGCCCTGCCGAAGGTCTCTCCGAACATCGCATCACCCTGCCGATCCCACCGGGTCACGAGTTCGAGTTTGTCTTCAAAAATGCTGACGCCGAGGAATACGACAATGCCTTCCCGCCGCCGAACAACGGCAGTGGAGTGGGCGCGGCACCTGCCGTGCCGGTCCCGTATCAGACGCTTTCCGCACCATACAATTATCGGACCTCGCTCGACGTCTTTCTCGTCCAAAGTGGTCAGCTCTACACCTATCGACCAGCCGCAAGCGTCAGTCCAGGGCGGATCGAGACCTTCACCCTGACTTCGACCGTCAGCTCGATTCCGAGCCGCACCGTCCGCGTCTACTTGCCGCGCGGCTACGACGAACATAGTACGAAAGCCTTTCCCTGGCTGCTCATGCACGACGGCCAAAACTGTTTTTTTCCCGGTGGTTCCTTCGGCACCTGGGATGCTGATCGCATCGCCAGCTACGAGACGGCACAGGGGCGGATGCGCGAGACCATCATCGTGAGCCTGGACAACTCGGCCAACCGGATCGGCGAATACGTGCCGAGTGGGGATTCGGTCATCGGGGTCAACGGGATCGGAGCCGACTACGGGGACTTGATCGAGGATGATTTGATTCCTGAGCTGCTGTCCCGCTACCGGCTCCTCGTCAACGGAGCAGGAGAACCGCGCTCCCGGGATTCCGTCATCGTGGGCTCCTCGCTCGGCGGTCTGATTTCGAACTACCTCGGACAGGAAATCCTTTTCCAGAGTGATGGCAGCACGCCCGTGTTCGGCACCCTCGGAATCTTTTCACCATCCTACTGGGCGGCCGAGAACTATGTCGCACGGCGCAACGCGCTCGGCAAGCAGGCGCAGCGCCTCTTTCTCTACATGGGCACGTCCGAGTCTTCCGGCGGGGAAGCCTCCAGCAACGTTTTCTGGGGGGACGCGGTCGAGGCCTACAACGCCTTCAATACCGATGGCTACGCCCTCCATGGCGAACTGCAGTTCGAGTGGGTCTGCGGCGGCCAACACAACGAACCCGCCTGGTCGCGACAGATGCCCGCCTTCCTGCAATTCGCGCTGCCTCCGGCCCGTGATCCCAACACACTCGCCCTCGAACTCTTCCCTCCCAAGCTCGCACTCAACCAGCTCCCCGGCGACACAGGTTTCCAGCTCCAGTTCACCGCCCTTCACGGATTTGACTACGAGCTCCAGCAGAACACCAAACTCGTCAATCCTTGGAATTCAAGCCCCCTCGGCCTCGCTTTCAATCAACCCTGGCAAGCCATCACGCTCGAGCGAAACTTCAGCGGCCATCGAAGTTTTTTCAGAGTTGCCGCCTTCGACCCCTGATCGTCGAAAATGCCGGTGGAAGCCGGAGGAGGGTGTGACCCTTGCTGCATTCGGGGAGTTCGCGGCGGATGGGCAACTTGGCATCCCTACGCTGAAGAGGAATGAGGCACTTCGAATCGACATGTGCTAACCTAGGGGCATGACGATATGGATCACGGGATGTTCGGCGGGACTGGGGCGGGCTTTGGTGGAGCGTTTTGTGGAAGCAGGTCACAGCGTGGCCGGGTGTGCACGGCGGAAGGCGAAAATGGATGAGTTGAGCAAACGCTTTGGACCGGAGCATCTCTTTATCGGCTGCGATGTCTCTTCGGAACAAGAGGTTCAGAAGTTCTGCAGCGCGGCCTTCGAAAAATTCGGCGCTCCGGATCTGGTGATCAACAACGCGGCGATCATCAACCCGCCCGCACCGCTGTGGGAGATCGAGGCCGAGGACTTTGATCGCTTGATGGCGGTCAATCTGAGCGGGGTCGCCAACGTGATCCGACGAGTGATTCCCATGATGATCGAGTCCGGGAAAGGCATCGTCGTCAATCTCTCCTCCGGCTGGGGTCGCTCGACTTCACCAGAAGTGGCACCCTACTGCGCGAGTAAGTGGGGCATCGAGGGGCTGACCCAGGCGCTGGCACAGGAGTTGCCGGAGGGTCTTGCCGCCGTTGCCGTGAATCCAGGAGTAATCGATACGGACATGCTGCGCAGTGCCTTCGGGGAAGAGGCCTCGGCTTACCGGGATGCGACCGAATGGGCGAAGACCGCCGCCCATTTTCTACTCGGACTCTCGACCAGCGACAACGGGAAGGCACTGACTGCTCCGTAGGGCGGCCGTTAATTCGAAACCCCTTCGAGCTGCTCCCCGCGATGTCGCTGATAGGCTTCGATAATCCGGCCGACCACCGGATGCCTGACCACATCCTCACCACTGAAACGAACAAAGCCAATGCCATCGACACCATCCAAAGCTCGTTCAGCCTCTGTTAGACCCGAGCGCACATTGGCTTTCAAATCGACCTGGGAAGCATCCCCCGTCACCACCATCCGTGAGTCCTCGCCGAGCCGCGTCAGCGCCATGAACATCTGTTCGCGCGTCGTGTTCTGCGCTTCATCGAGGATCACGAACGAGCGTGCCAAGGTGCGTCCGCGCATGAAGGCCAGCGGGGCGATCTCGATGGTGCCATCCTCCAGATAGCGCTCCCCTTCTTCCGCACCGATCATGTCGTGAATCGCGTCGTAGAGCGGACGCAGGTAGGGCGCGACCTTCTCGCGCAGGTCCCCTGGCAAAAACCCGAGTGCCTCGCCCGCTTCGACAGCCGGCCGGGTCAGCACCACCCGATGGATCTGCTTGGCCTTGAGCATCGCCAGCCCCATCGCCATCGCCAGGTAGGTTTTTCCGGTGCCCGCCGGACCGAGCCCGAAGCAGACATCATTCTTCTCGATCTGCTGAAGGTATTCCAACTGCCGTGGCGTCTTGGGCACCACCGGCCGCCGCCCGCGAAATCCGAGCAGCCGGACTTCGGAAAGCTCGGCCACCCCGGTTTCGCCGCCCTTGGCCGCCACATCGACCGCCAGCCGGAAATCCCGCGCCGCGATCTCCGCGCCCCCGCGCTTGGCACTTTCAAGATCCGCAAACACCCGCTGAGCGGCCTCCACCGCCTCCTTCGCCCCGACGATCAAAATCCAGCCATCCCGAGTGACCGTCCGAACCTCCAGGCGCTCTTCAAGGTAGCCCAACTCCCGCGTGTCATTCGCAAACAGCGATTGCAGGAAGGGCGCGGTCTCATACTCGAGTTTCAGCTCGATTTCATCGGCACTCACAAAGCGGGTCTAAACGCCGGACCGGCCCGGTGACAGCTCGAAAATCCATGTTTTCGCTTGCCATCACCCCTCGGTGTATTTTTTCAAACGCGCGGACGTTTTGTTGTCGCTATTTCGTCCGAAAACCTAGTTCTACCCTATCATGATCGAAGTCGAAAACCTGACCAAGAAGTTCGGCAGCAAAACTGCCGTCGATCACCTCACCTTTTCCGTCAAAAAGGGCGAAGTCCTCGGATTCCTCGGGCCAAACGGCGCCGGCAAGTCGACGACGATGCGAATGGTCACCGGATTCCTGCCTCCGACTCACGGTGAAATCCGCATCTGCGGCATCTCCGTCACCGACAATCCCAAGGAAGCCAAACAGCACATCGGCTACCTGCCGGAATCGGCCCCGCTCTACAACGACATGACCGTCACCGGCTTCCTCAAATTCGGCGCCGAAATCCGCGGCCTGTCCGGTTCCGCCCGAAAGGAAGCCGTCGAGAAAGCCATCGAAACCTGCTTCCTGCAAAGCGTCGCCCATCAGTCAATCGACACCCTTTCCAAAGGCTACCGCCATCGCACCTGCCTCGCCCAGTCGCTGCTGCACGACCCCGAGGTGCTGATCCTCGACGAACCGACCGACGGCCTCGATCCGAACCAGAAGCACGAAGTGCGGCAACTGATCAGCCGTCTCGGTGAAACCAAGGCGATCCTCTTCTCGACCCACATCCTCGAGGAGGTCGAAGCCGCCTGCACCCGCGCGGTGATTGTCGATCAGGGCCGGATCGTGGTCGACGGCACTCCGGCCGAGCTACTCGCCAAATCCGGCACCGGTTCTCTAACCGACCTGTTCCGCGACCTCACCACCGGCGACGCCGAAGCCGCCGCCTGATCCTGACTTTCCGACCTTCGACTTTCAGACCTTTAGATCCCATTTCCCATGAACCACGTCTGGACCATCTACAAACGCGAGCTGAGCAGCTACTTCAGTCAGCCGATCGCCTACGCCATCATCGTCATCTTCCTGCTGCTCTCGATGGTGCTCACCTTCACCCTCGGCAGCTTCATTGAAGTCGGCGACGCCTCGCTCAGTTACTCCTTCTTCACCTACCTGCCCTTCGTGCTGATGGTGCTTGTTCCCGCCGTCGGCATGCGCCTTTGGTCGGAAGAACTCCGCAGCGGCACCATCGAACTGGTCGGCACCTACCCGATCTCGCTGTGGTCGGTGATCGCCGGCAAGTTCCTCGCTGCCGCCACCGTCTGGCTGCTTGCCATCGCCCTGACTTTCCCGATCTGGTTGACCGTCAACTGGCTCGGCTCGCCCGACAATCTGGCCATCTTTTCCGGCTACATCGGAGCCTTCCTGCTGGCCTGCACCTTCCTCGCGATCACCTTGCTGGTCTCCGCCTTCACCCGCGATCAAGTGGTCTGCCTGATCGTTTCCTCGGCCATCTGCATCGCCATGGTGCTCGCCACCTTCGAGCCTTTCGTCCGCCAGTATGCGAAGATCTTCTCGCCGGAAGTCAAGGACGCCATCACATCGCTCGGCGTCTGGGATCACTTCCTGTCACTCGCCCGCGGCGCTTTTCGGGTTCAGGACATGATCTGGTTCGCCTCGATCATCATCGCCTCCCTCCTCGGCACCAGCGCCATCCTCTCGGCCAAACGCGCCTAACCCTCACAGATCATTTCAAACCTTTGCGAACTTGGCGTCTTGGCGTTTCAAAATCTCAATAACCATAGTTCATTTAGACCATGAGTAAGGAAGGAAAATCCATCCACCCCGTCACCCGCGCGGTGCTCGCCATCGTCGCCCTGATCATCATCGTCGTTGCCGGCAACATGCTCGTTTCCAGCCTCGGTGTCGGCCACAAGGCCATCGACCTCACCGAAGACAAAATCCACTCGCTGTCACCAGGCACCGAATCGATCCTCGGGGAACTCGCCGCCCCGGTGGTGATTCGCTACTATGCGACTCGTAGCACCGACTACATGCCCGAGGATCTGAAACTCCACATGCGCCGTGTCGACGACCTTCTCGCCGAATACGAGAGCCTCTCGGACGGCAAGCTCCAGATCGAGAACCTCGACCCCGAGCCCGACACCGATGAGGAAGATGCCGCCAATCTCGACGGCATTGCCGGCCAAAGCATCAACAACGAGAACCTCTACTTCGGCCTCGCCATCTCATGCCTTGACCGCACTGCGAAGATCCCCTTCCTCAACCCGAACGATGAGACGATGCTCGAGTATCAGATTTCCCGAGCCATCGCCGAAGTCAGCGCGACCCGCAAGCCAACCATTGGCTTCATGTCCGCCCTGCCGGTCGCCGGTGGCCCGGCCACCATGCCCGGTCAGCCCGGTGCTCAGCCGTGGATCATCTACAACCAGCTCAAGCAGTCCTACGAACTTGAAGATCTGACCATGACCCCCGAGGCAATCGACTCGGAAAAGTACAATGTCGTGCTGCTACTTCATCCCGCCGGCATCACGCCTGAGGCGGAGTTTGCACTCGATCAGTACATTCTCAAGGGAGGCACCGTCATTGCCTGCGTCGATCCCTTCTCGGTCGCCGCCCAGATGAGCAATCCCGGCAATCCGATGATGGGCCAGCAGGGCGCTCCAACCTCTTCCGATCTGCCGACCCTGATGAAATCGTGGGGCGTGACGATGCCAACCAACCAAACGGTTGGTGACGCCAAATACCAGACCACCATGCAGGGTGGTCGCGCCGCGCTCGCCGTGCTGACCATTCCCCAGGAAGGCATGCCGCAGAAGGACAGCGTGGTCACCAAGGACCTCACCAGCGTCACCCTCTTCCTTCCCGGAGGCATGACCAAGGACGGTGGTGCCGGCGTGGCGATCGACCCCCTGATCCAGTCGTCCGGCAAAGCGGCGCTGATCGACAACGGCCCCGCCTCCCGCCTCGACCCCTCGCTTGTCACCAGCTTCCGCCCGGAAGGAAAGAAGTATGACCTCGCGCTTCATCTTCACGGATCCTTCAAGACCGCCTTCCCCGACGGGAAACCAGGCGAGGAAAGCGCCGAAGAGGAGACCTCTGAAGAACAGGAGAATGGCACTGAGAAAGAAGAAACACCGAAAAGTGATCACCTCACCGAAGCCAGCGCTCCGGGCAACGTGTTCATTATTTCAGACGTCGATGCCTTTTTCGACAACTTCGCCTACTCAGCCCAGCGCCTTGGCAACATGCAGATCGTCAACCCGATCAACGGCAACTCGAGCCTGCTCTTCAACCTGATCGATCAGGCCGCCTCGTCGACCCATCTGATCGGCTCGCGCAGCCGCGCCGCGACCAGCCGCCCCTTCACCGTCTTCCAGGAACTCGAAGCCGCCGCCAATCAGGAAGTCGGCGCCAAGATCCTCGAGTATGAAGACGAGGCCCAGAAGGCCCAGCAACGCCTTCAGGAACTGCAGTCGCAGAAAGCCCAGGGCAGCGAACTTTATCTCAGCCCCGAGCAGGAAGCAGAAATCCGCAATCTGCGTCAGCAGCAGGTCGATGCCCGCAAGCAGATCCGCGAACTCCAGAAGGAGCTGCGACGCGACAAGGACGCCATTGCCGGCAAGATCATCCTCTACAACATCGTCGGCGTGCCGGCGATCGTCATCCTCGTGGGCCTCGGCCTGTTCACCGCCCGCCGCGTCAAGACCCGCGCCCGCTGATTCCCAAAATTCCCAACACATCCGACCATGAGCAAACGACAAGTCATCGTCCTCTGGGCCATCGCCCTTCTTCTCGTCGTCTCCCTGATCGCCGTCAAATCCTCGAAAAATGATGGCTTCCGAAGCGCCACCGAGCGCTCGCGCGGAGACACCCTGATCGCCGACCTCGAACCGGCCGAAGTTGCCAAGCTTGAGATCACCAGCGGCGATACCCGCACCGTCGCCACCAAGAAGGATGGCAACTGGGTCATCGCCAACCGCGACGACTACCCTGCCGACGCCGCGGCGATCAATGAACTACTACGAACCCTTGACGAGGTGAAGGTCACCCAGGGCATCGAAGCCGACCCCTCTTTCGCCCCGCGCTTCGGCATGGATCCCAAAGCCACCGAAGACAGCGACAAGGGCACTGGAGTCACGCTGATGAACGACGCCGGCACGGAACTCGTTCACCTGACCTTTGGAAAAAATCTCGAAGGAGAAGCCAACCCGATGAGCCCCTTCGGTGGCGGCGGCGGTTCGACGGGACGCTTTGTCCTCAATCATGCCGACGACTCAGGCGTTTACATCACCAGTGAACTCTTCCCAACGCTCGACGCCAACGCCAGCTCGTGGCTCGACGAAGAATTCGTCAAGATCGCGAGGATCAAATCGATCAGCGTTAGCGAAGCCGGCGAGTTCGACAACATCGCCTGGAAGCTGACCCGCGATGACGACACCAACGACTTCGTTCTCGAAGACAAAAAGGACAGCGAGGAAATCGACAACACGGCGCTTGGCCCTTATAAGAACCTCCTGTCGTATGCCCGCTTCGAGGACGTCATTCCGACCGCCGAGATCGAAGCCACCTGGCAGGCCGATCAGGAGCAGACCGCAGTGATCGAAACCTTCGACGGCTTCACCTACACGATCAAGTTTGCGCCAGCGAAGGACGATTCCGAAAGCTACCTGATGAGCATCCAGGTCGATGCCAAGCTCGCCACCGAGCGCACCAAGGCCGAAGACGAAACAGAGGAGGCCGCCAAGACCGCTGACGAAGCCTTTGCCGCCAATAAGAAGACCCTCGAAAAGAAACTTGCGGCAGAAAAGAAACTCGAGGGCCGGACTTACAAGGTCACCAGCTACACCGTCGATTCACTGACCAAGAAGCGCGCCGACTTCATCAAGGATCCGAATGCCGCGCCGCCGGCCGCCGGTCCTCAGGGCCAGATGGGCATGCCACCGGGATTCAATCCCGGACAGGCCCGCCCGCGGGTTCAGGCGGTCACGCCCCCGGTGGCCATCCCGCCAAGACCCGAAGGGGAGTAAGGGCGGTCCCGCCCTGTCGAGCCACCACAGCGGCCAGCTCTCGAACTTGGCAGCGACCGGACGAGTCGGGATTCCGCTACTTGCGCAATCCCGTTTCGTCCCTACAATCACGGCCATGGTTCGACCGATCGATACCCCTGCCAATGATCACTACGACGTGGTGGTTCTGGGAGGGGCCTTCTCCGGCAGCGCATTGTCACTGCTGTTGAAGAGAGAGCGTCCGGACCTCCGCATTTTGATCATCGAAAAATCGACCGCCTTCGACCGCAAGGTCGGCGAGTCGACTTCGGAAGTCGCCGGTTGCTTCCTGACCCGGGTGCTCGGGCTCGGCAGTCACCTCGCCGGCCGCCATTTTCAGAAGCACGGACTGCGACTGTGGTTCAATGAACCCGGCAACGAATGTCCGAGCCGCTGCTCGGAAATCGGTCCCTTCTCCCAGGCACGCTTCCCCACCTTTCAACTCGACCGCGAGATCCTCGATCAGCACATGCTCGATCAGAGCACCAAGGAGGGCTGTGAGCTCGCCCGACCAGCCACGGTCAAGTCCTTCGAACTCGATGGCGTCGGCAAGAACCGCGTCACTTACAAACAGGATGGCGAAACGCGTACGGTTACTGCCGAATGGGTTGCGGACTGCTCGGGCAAGGCCGCTTTGGTGGCACGCCAACGCAAGACCCTTCACCCACTCGGAGACCACCCGGTTCATTCGATGTGGGTGCGCTTTCGCAATGCCCGCTGTCTCGACTCACACGAGGCCAGAACCATGGCAAAGGGACTCCAAGGCGGACCCTTTGTCGCCCGCGGAAGCGCCACCAACCACCTGATGGGTCACGGCTGGTGGAGCTGGATCATCCCGCTCTCAAATGGCGATTTCTCCGCCGGAGTCACCTGGGACGAACGCCTTTTCACGCCGCCCTCCGATGGCTCGGTCGGCCACCGGCTCAAGGAGCATCTGCTCAGCCATCCGATCGGCAAGCTGATGTTCGAGGACGCCGAACCGATTGAAAACGACGCACGCATCTACAAGAACCTCCCCTACTACTCCTCTGAGGTTTGTGGCGACGGCTGGATCAGCATGGGTGACGCGGCGGGATTCATGGATCCACTCTACTCGCAGGGACTCGACTACTGCGCTCATGGTACTTACGCCGCCCACCGGATCATTCTTAGTTCGCTCAATGGCAACTGCGTCAAGGAACGCGTCGTCGCCCACGACAAACAGTACCGGCAGTCCTACATGCGCTGGTTCAAATCGCTTTACCTGAACAAATATCAGTACCTCGGAGATTCCGAGCTGATGCGGGCCGCCTTCCTCCTCGACCTCTCGACTTACTTCGTCGGACCCGTTCAACTCGTTTACAAATACACCGACAAGGAGTTTTCCCAGATGCCCTACTTCGGGCCCATCGGTGGAGGCTTCGCCAAGTTCATGGCCTTTTACAACAAGCGGCTCGAGGTCATCGCCCGCAAGCGCCTGGCCAACGGAACCTACGGCAGACACAATCTCGATCACCCCTACTTCATCAGGAAGTCCTTCGAGGGCAGTCCGCTGGCCTTGGGCCACCTGATTCGTGGTGCCCGAACCTGGCTCAAACTGGAAATCCAGAATGCCTTCACCCGCCCGTCCCCGAATTTCGCCGACCCGGCACCTCGGACAGGGAAGACCCCGGTCGACGGCAAATCCATGCCCAGCAAGGGCTCCGTGGCCACTTTGGAGGAATCCGAGGCCGTAATTGGGGTGGCTAAATAATCAATTGTCCTAAAGTAATTTTTTTGATATTCATTGGCGCACGGAAAGAAATGCCCGTCCTTCGGCTGTTTTTCTCTGCTTCACCCCACGACTCGCCATGAGAATCAAACCCGCCCTTTTCCTGACAGCTGCCATCACGCTCACCGGTGCTCATGCCACCGAAAGGGGCATCGTCGACTGCACCCAAATTGCCGCTCGCACCCTGGCGACGGCCGAACGCGCTTCAGTAGACCCGGTCGAACTGCTCAACCTCATTGATCGCGAAGTTTCCGCCAGCCCCGGCTGCGCCTGTGAAATTGTCAAAGCCGCCATCATCGGCACCGGCTGCGACGACGCGATCGTCGGCTACATCGTCGAAACTGCGGTTCGGGCCTCACCGGAAAACATGAGAATGATCGCCCAGTGTGCCATCGCCACCGCTCCTGACTCGATCGTCCGCGTGCAGGAAGTCATGGGCCGTCTGGATCCGGGCGCTGGAGAAGGTCGAAGTGCGAAGAGCGCAAAGAGTGCGAAGGACGCGAAAGGCCTCGAGGTCAAACCGGCGGCCACCCCTCCCGATCCGCTGGACATTCCGATCATCACGATTCCTCCGATCCCTCCAATCGTTAATCCTCCTCCCTCCACGAGAACCAACTTCCAGGACAACTCCGTCCCTGCTCCGTGAACTGAGGCTCGGCCGAAGAAAATTTTCCAACCGGAGCGAGGCCACTCGCTCCGGTTTTTTTGTATCCTCTCATCGGCCTTTGCCCCGAATACCCGGCAACAGCAGGATCGAAACGACCATCGAAATCAGAATGCCCAAAACGGCCACCTTACCCAGGCTGGCGAGGGCATCATTCGAAGCGAAGGCCAGTGATCCGAAGCCGATCGCGGTGGACGTTCCACAAAACAGCACCGCCTTGCCGGTCCCGTTCCAAACCACCTTGAGGTCTCCGCCCGTCCGCCGCACGGCCAACAGGATGTGAATCGTGTAATCGAGACCCGTACCTAACAACAAGGGGGTCGCGGCGATGTTGAGAAAGTTCCATTCGATGCCTGTCAGACGCATCGAAGCGAGCAGCAGGCCGCCACTGAGAAGCATCGCACCCAACGCGAGCGACACATCTTTAACATTCCTGAAAACCAGTGACAGCATCACCACCATCAGCCCGGCCATCGGCAGAAACACATCGGTGAGGTCTTTTTTGACCAGCGGCAACACCGCCGGCTTCAGCAGCGTCCAGCCTGCGAGATGGATGCCCTCCGAACTGAACCTCCTCAGGCTGGCAAAGTCTTCCGCAGAAAGATCCTCGGGTTGAGAAAGTTCCACACTTCCGAGCAGGGTCCCTCCCTCTTCGTTCTTCGACACAAAGCCTCGGAGGACTTCAGCCGCTGCCTCATCGGCGGGCACCGTGGATGGATCCATCGCCAGCACGCGGGGTAGAGCCTCGATCACCGATTTCCCCAAAGCCACGCCCTCTTCGGAAAAGCCGACCTCTTCTGCCACAGCGAGAATACGGTCGCGGCTCTTCGCCAGCACTTCGAGCGAATTCCGATTCATCGCCACCCGTTCCGGAGACGGCCACCATCCCGACGGCAAGTCGATCCGTTGGACAAGATCCGGCCGTTCGGCTTGCAACACTTCCAGCCGCTTCCCGGCCTCGATCACCCGCGCCGCCACTTCTTCATCACTGCCACCCTCAATCACCAGCTTCAGCGAGGGAGTTTGCCACGCCGGAAAGTGTTTCTGGATCGCTTCAAAGGCTGCCATCGCCGTGCTATCCCGTGGCCTCAACAAGCCCCGGTCAAACTCCACACCCGGCAGCCCCTTGAATCCAAGCACGCCCGCCACCAGCAGCGCGAAGCCCACCGTCAAGCCAAGCGCTCCATTCCGACCGGGCACCCACGAAGCCTTGTGGGAATTCGAAGGCCGTCCAGCCCCTCGCCACGCCACCCACGGCACATAAAAATTCAGCATCAGCACCGCCCCCGCAATCACCCCAAAGGCCACAATCGTTCCCAATTGGGCAATCCCGGGTAGACCACTCAGATTCAGTGCGAAAAACACCGCCGCCGTCGTCGCCGCCGCCCAGCCGATCGAACGGGTCGTCGCGCGGCGGATTGCTCTTTCATCGTGACCCGCCAGCTTGGCCTCCTGACAAATCAGCACCCCATAGTCCACTGCCAGACCGATCAGGATCGCGGCAAACCCGGCCGACATGATACTAAGCTCCTCGTAGTACCACCCGGCCAGCCCCAGCGCCGTCAGGAAAACCATTCCGATCACCCCAGCCATTCCCAACAGCAGACCAAGCCGACGCTGCATCAGCAGGAACATCAGCGCAATCATCGTCGAGGTCACCCCGACGGTCTTGGTCATGTCGCGTTCCATCGCCGATCCGATTTCCGCCTGAAAGGCCGGCTCACCCGTCCAGCCGAGTTTCAGTCCCTTCTCCTCGGCCCAGGGGTCGGCCACCGCCCGGACTTTCCCGATCCAAGCCTCAGCTTCCTTGTAACCCGGCAGGGGCTCGGGTGCATCGACGAAGAACAGATGCGCCGTCCCACCAGCACTTTCAAATCCCTCTCCCCCTTCCTCAGCCGATTCAAACATGGCTGCCATCGAGGGATGCGAAAGGAAACCCAGCGGATCATGAGCAGAGATCATCATCTCTCCCCCGTCCAACGAAGTCGCCACCCGCTCCATCGCCTCAAGCATCGTCGCCTCCACCTCCACTTCGGAGAGCGAATCCACCAACGCTACCGCATCCTTCGATTCTCCGTTCAGCCAGAGCCAAGCCAAAAGCTCCGCCATCCCCTCCGGCCGATCCATCCATCTCGGCTTCCAGCGCGCGCCCTTCGCCACGCCCGCCTCCTTCAACAAGCCCGCCAATTCCTCGGCCGCCTCACCCAGTGGCTCCGATGACTCGCCATCCGCCTCGATCAACACCACCAGCTCCTCGTCCAGCGAGAACACCTCGTAGTAGGACTTGAGCCCCACCACCTCGGGCATCTCGCCCGGAAGGATCTCGAGAATGTTCGTATTGAAGCGGATTCGCCCAAGACCCAATCCGGCCACTGCCACCATCAACAGGAGAACTGCCTGCTTCCACCACTTCCGCATGCCGCAATCCTGCCGCCAGGCTCCCACGATTCCCAATCTCAAATCTCACATTCTGCTTGGCAAATCTCCGATTCCACGCGGACTTGGTCCATGCGCCTCCTCGCCTGCCTGCTCATCGCCCTCAATCCGGTCTCTGCCGCCGAGCTCGATACGGCCCCGCTCGAGGCCTGGTTGGCCAAGCAGGGTAACGTCCAATCCCTCGAAGCCGACTTCGTTCAAGAGCGTACCCTTCCCGCTCTGAGGAATCCGGTCACCACCCCCGGCAGCTTTTCCATGCAGCGCCCGGGCAAGATGCGCTGGGAACTCGGCGAGCCGGTCAAAACACTCGCCGTCTCCGATGGCACCACCATGACCCTCGTCGATGTCGACAAAAAGCGTGCCCGTCAGATTCCTTCCGACTCCGATCGAGCGAAGCCTTTCACCCTGCTCGCCGACGGCGCCCTCAATGGCAATCTCGAAGATTTCAAGAAGACCTTCGAACTCATCGAATCCCGGGTCACCAACGGCATCTATCAGCTCACCGCCCGCCCCCGCGAACGCAAGCTGCGCGGCAATGTCCAGTGGGTCTTCCTCGATATCGACCCAAAGACCGATCTCCTCCGCGCCATGGAAATCCGTCTCGATGACAAGTCCAGCATCCGCACCATTTTCTCAAATTCCCGGATCAATCCCACGATTCCCGCCGATCGATTCACCACCGATCTAACAGGCTACAAGGTTCAGTAAAGGAGCTCCATCGCACCCCAAGGCGACTTTCAGCCGCCCTTCCAAACAAGAAGCCTGAGTCCATTGACCCGCTTGAACTCGCCGGTATTCGCTGTGACGAGCGTGGCATCGAGGCTCCTGGATTGCGCAGCGATAAGAAGATCGAGCGGGCCGATCGACTTACCCCTTGCTTCAAGCGCAGCACGAATCTCGGCGTAGTGAAGGGCAGCAGCGAGATCGAAGTCTGCGAGATGGAAGAGACGAAGGAACGCCTCCAGTCGCGCGGCATGTTGGGGGTGAGTTTTGAGATTCTTCTTCACCCCGGTCCAGAGTTCCGCCGCGACGATGACGGGAATGCCCGTAAGAGCCGGATCGGGTAGCTTCTCAAGGCCCGACTTGTTGCGCAGAACCGGAATACAGGCGCTGGAATCCAGAAGAAATTTCGGCTTCACGGGGCGAGCCGATTAGAGTTCTGGGATCGGCCGCTCATGCTCGCTCGGCCGGGGCGGTGGTGCGGGAAAGTCCTCCTCATCCGGAAACTTTCCCGCAAGGTGGGCGGCGATCTCAGTGAAGCTGCGGAACTTCGGAACCGGCACGGGTTTTAGAACCACCTCATCCCCATGCTTTTCAATAAGCACTTCCGTACCATCGAAGCGAAAGGCCTTCGGAAGGCGGACCGCCTGACTTCCTCCATGCTGAAAGATCTTCGCCGTTTTCATAGATACGTTTTGTATCTACAAAATGGAGATGTCAATGTACAATTGAACCAAGAGAGCCGGCATTTCATTGGCTTCTAAAGCCTAGCTCACGGCAGCAAAGGCGGCTCGCCAATACAGACCGCCCCTCCAACCTATGATCGAGAGTCCTCACGGAGCCTGAGCAAAAGGATTCGCAGTGCTTCTCGTATCAAGCTCGCGCGGCATCCACTTCCACGGATCCACTCCCTTCTCACCGAACACCGCGAGACCAATGACCCCGACGTTGCGAGCATTTCCATGGCGCTGGTTCGCATAGGATCCTCCCACATCCGAAAACTCGAACTGGGCCACCGAATCCCAACCCGTTCTCCAGCCTTTCACCTCAAGGGTATCGCCCGGAGCAATGACATAACCACGCTTCGAGAACGATGCTGACTTGCCATCGATCACATCAAGACCGTCAACACTCAGCACCACCTCCACGCGACTGCGGCATCGGTTCTTCAACACCAGCGAATACGCTGAACCTCCAGATCCGACAACGAAGCGCTTCTCTCTCGATTTGTATGCAGGCAGGTAACCAAAGCCACCCTTGATCCCCCACTCCACCAGACCTCCCGCAGCCGTCTGAAGCCCCTCGACCTTGGACTTGTAGCCGGTCATGGCGTTCACCCCCTCACGGTCATTGTAGTAGATCCTATCCGTTCCCTTCGGCTTCGATGAATCTCTAACAAACGACTGCTTGTGCCACTCTTCCCTCACTTGCTTGCCAAATCCCGTCGCCAAACCCGGACGCTCTTCGGCGGGCTTGGGTTCACGAAGCGATTCTACCGGTGCCGACGCTCCACTCAGTGGTATCGGAGTATCACTCCGGGCTTCGACGTAGTTTCCACTTGAATCAAAAGGACCCGTCCCGCCAGGCCCCGCGCATCCACTCAGCCAAAGCACCGAGGCCAGACCCAATAGAATCCCTGTGACACTCCAAGACCTGTTTTTCTCATCTCCATGCTTCATACTGCTGGAAATCCAGCACTAAGCCTGCATCCCGTCAACTCCTTTATGCTGTTTTTTCAGCATTTTAATTGCAGCTTTTCCAGCACTCGCTAATCTCTCGGCATGAGTGAAAAGCCCGCCAGCGCCCTTGCCCGCCGTGAGCGCCAGGTCATGGACATCCTCTACCGTTTGGGGGAAGCCTCGGCTCAGCAGATCCTTGAGGCGATGCCCGACCCTCCCAGCTACTCGGCTGTGCGCGCCCTCCTCGCGACAATGATCGAGAAGAAACTTCTCAACCATCGGAAGCTTTCGCGACGCTATCTTTATCGTCCGGCGATTTCTGAAACCAAAGCCAAGCGCTCCGCCTTGAAACAACTGATCACCACCTTCTTCGATGGCCGACCTGAGAATCTGGTCGCCTCATTGCTCGATCCCGGTGATCAGAAACTGGAAAAGGACGAGATCGATCGCATCCGGCAGTTGATCGATGAGTCCGAAAAGTAATTCGCCCCATTGCCATGCCGATTACCGCCCTGATCTTCACACTGATTGCCTCACTTCTGGTGTGGCTTGGCGGACGGCATGATACGACGCGGGCGCACCGGTTGACCGCTGTTGTGATCAGTCTCTTGCTCGCCTACCCCCTGCTCACTCTGCTGCCGAAGCTCTCGCTTCTTCCGGCGGCCCGCTCTACCTCGGATGCCACTGTTGATAGTGCTGCCTTTCTCCAATGGATCTGGCTTGCAGGAGCTATTCTCCTCTCGATCCGCGTCCTTGTCGCCACTCTTGGCTTGGAACGCTGGAGAAGCCAATCTGAGCCGATTGAGCAAGTTCCTCTCGGTCGTCGTCAGGTCGAAATTCGATCGCTTTCCACCCTTCACAGTCCTGTGGCAGCTGGCGTGTTGCGGCCGGTGGTATTCGTACCGGAAGACTGGAACTCATGGCGAGCCGAGGTCCGCGAAATGGTCCTGGCTCACGAACTCGCCCATCACCGCCGCTTCGACCCCTTGTGGCGTTCGCTCGGTGCCCTCGCCTGCGCCCTCCATTGGTTCAATCCACTGGTCTGGTGGCTGGTGCGCCATCATGCCACTCAGGCGGAGTTCGCCTGCGATGCGATGGTGATCCGAAATGGTGTCAAGGCACGCTCATACGCCACACTTCTCTGTGACCTCGCCTCATCCCAGCCCTCTCCACTGCCAGCCGTCGCGATGTCAGAGCGTTCCTCACTCGCCCGCCGCGTGACTCGTTTGATGAATCCCGTCGGAACGATCTCGCCAGCAATCTCCGCCGCGATGATCAGCATCGTCATGATCACAGCCGTCATCATGGCCGTGATCAAACGCGCCGAACCAGCCCCGTCCGCAGTTCCCGCCTTGGAGGTCCAGACACGACTCAGCGCGAACCCCTTTCCCGGAAATCCCTAGGACACTATTTGTTGGGAACCATCGCGTAGAGCCCGGTGGTCATGCAGTAAGCCGCATCGGCACGCATCTCCTTGCGGCCGTGACCCTCGCCCCATGAATCAGTATAAATGATCATCGGGGCATCGGGATCCGAGAAATTATAACCAATGATCAGGCGCATGTGTCCGCCGAAACTCTGCGGCAGGTCGCCCTCCTTGAACATGCCCAGAAAAAGCGTCCAGCAGAGCGGGATCCCCTGATCAACATACTCCTTTATCTTGCGATTAAAGTGATCGTAGCGGTTCTGCCGTTGCTTCACGCTACGAAAGGTATCCGGATCCGCCTTCATCCAGAAATAGGCCGGATTGGCGTAGAACGCATCAAGATCGATGTCGTAAATCCATTTGTCAGCCTTCTTTGCTTCGCGGTTGTAGTTCTTCAGATCGCGCTCGAACTGGCGGTTGTCGTACTCAATCAGCTTCAAGGTCCGCACATGAATCCGACCGGTGATTTTTTGAAAAGCCTTTTCCATCACATCGGCGTTCGTGCCGTTCTCGGTGGTGTCGGCAAGCTGTGCCATCTCATGCTGGTCCATCTCAAGCCCGTAGTAGCGTCCGACGCGCTCGATCGATGCCACCACACAATACCCCTTTTCACCCTGATCCACCATCGGCACACCGTCGATCATGACATTGCCTTTGTCGTCGTTCACGACGTTGTCAGCCAGACTCCTTCGCTTTGCGACTCCTGTTGATTGGTTCTTTGCGGCGGAAATCGAGGCCAATCTCAGACGGATGAACTCGGGACGTTTCTCGGAACGGTTGATGCTGGATTCAAGCAGCGCCGCCGTATCCCCCTTGCGCCACATCCAGCCCTCAACGGCCACTGCGCCCTTGGAGTTCCGCTCCGTCGATTCCACCTTCAGGTGGTCGTCCAAGCCCTGCTTCCATTCCTCAATCCGGGTGTTGAAGGTCGACACCGGCAGGTTGCCATTATCGCCACGATTGTAGAGGGAAACCGAAATCGAAGAGATTGTTCCGTCGTCCGCACGAATCACCACTTCACCCGCCTCCTTGCCGAGGAATTCGAAACTCCCCGGCCGGGCGCACAGTCCTTCTTTCCTCGATGAAAGCCATTCGAATCCATCGGACCGACCCGGGCCCAGGGAGAATCCCTCACTCTCGAGTTTCTTCCTGAGTTCTGCGGGGATCTCGGCTTGATCCTCCACCCTCTCTTCCGGTCCCTTGATGTCTACCAAGGTCTTCTCCCAAATCTGCTCATCAAAAATAATGCCATCCAAGGTCGGCACTTTCTTCTCGTCTTCCTCCGTGGCGGTGCCGCGAAGAACCATCGCTCCGAAAATAAGGTGCAAGAGGATTGTTTTGCGCATTACCAACGGTAAGCCATGGCTCACATATCTGTCGACCCTCCTTTCTGTCTCCAATCCCACGGCAGCGTGGAGATTGATCGGAAAAGCGAGTAACCACTTCAAGCAGAGGGAAGAAATCGTCCCGACAGGCACCCTCCAGCTCCAGGGAAACTTCAGTCAATTCTCGACCCTTTGCCGATGCGATCAAGCAGCCGCGGATCCGTAAGCAGCGAAAGAAACGGCAGCGGATCGATGTCTTGCTCCAAAAGGTATTCCGTCAGCTCCTTGCGGACGATCTCCTGAAGCATTTCCGTCTCCCACGGCTTGGCGATGAAGTGATCGAGCCCGCCAGTATTGATCGCGAGGATCGTATCCTGTTGGTCGGCCTGACCCGTCACAAGGACTTTGCGGATGCCTTGGTGGTTTTGCTCGGACTCGAGCTGGACGAGAAAATCGACACCGCTCGTGCCCGGCAATCGATGGTCGCAAAGAATCACGCCGAGCAGGTCCCCGTCGTCTTCGATCGACTGGATCACCTCACGGGCGTCTTCGACATCTTCGGCGACCTCGATTCTGAAGAGTTCGGCAAAGGGTTCAAGATCACGGCTGATGGCCTGACGAACCTCGGGTTCGTCATCGAGGGAAAGAATGGTGATGCGGTTCATGGCAATGCGGTGGGTTCGGGTTCTGGTGGTTTTTCAGGAAGATCAACGGTGAAGACCGTCCGTCCGGATTTCGACTCAAAAAAGATGTCACCTCCATGCTGGCGGATGATGTTCCGGGATATGGGTAGACCGAGACCGAGGCCGAATTCGACACGCCCACTGCGGGTTGTGAAGCGCGCCTCAAAGAGGTGCGGCTTGGCTTCTTCCGGAACACCCACGCCGTTGTCTTCGACTTCGACTCGCTGCCAACCCGGACGCGGTGAACTTGAAGTGATCTTGATTCGACCCGGATCCCCCACCGCCTGGACAGCATTTGAAATGAGATTAGTCCACACCTGCTGCAGTTGCGATGGATTCGCCTCAATCGCGGGTAGTTCAGCAAAATGCTTCTCCAAATCGATGTCCCTGAGACGGTTCGAAAGGATCAGCAGCACATCTTCGAGGGTCGCATTGAGATCCGTCGGCACCATCTCGTGTTGGTCGGCACGAGCGTAGACCTTCAGACTGCGAACCAAGGTCGCCACGCGACTCGAACAATTCGAAATGTTGCGCAGCGAACTGCCGATCTGACCGGAATGAACGAGCTGACGAATGAGCATTTCATCGGACACCTTGTTTCCGATCTTCTGATAGTGCTTGAAGTCCTTCTTGCTCTCCACCCCGGCTGAAACGAGTCGCATCGCCTGATTGGAGTCGATGCCGAGCTCTTGGGCGAGTTGGTTGCGCAGTCGGCGCTCCTCCCTCGTCGAACGAGGCGGGAGCTTTTTGGCCGCGGGAATGGCTTCAACGGCGACTTTGAGGTCAGGGGTCGTCGCCACCAGCCCATTGATGTCCTGTTCGAGATGGTCGGCAGCATTGAGGATGGCGCCGATCGGATTGTTCAACTCGTGGGCCATGCCCGCGGCAAGATTTCCGAGGGTTGCCATTTTCGTCGTGTCGACCAGGCGTTCCTGAGTGGCCCGAAGCTCTGCAAGCGTCGCCTCGAGTTCGTCCCGTTGATCCGCCAGACGATGGTTGAGCTTGCGCACCTGCACCAAAAGCTGCGAGGAGCGGCGGTTCCGCCGGGCCATCGAACGAAGGATGACCGTGATCAGATAATTCGACAGACCCGGACTCCGATGAATCGCGTCTTGAACCTGTGCCCGACTCAGTACCAGTGCCGTCGTTTCGGTCACCGCACGGCAGGAGAAGAAGACCGGACTTTGGAGAGAAAGCGACATCAGGCCGACGATACGTCCGGCGCTTTCCGAGTGGAACGTGACATCGTCTCCCTCAATCGTTCGATAGAGTTTCACCCGGCCACTGAGAATGATCCAAATCGTGCCAGGCTCATCTCCTTCCTCAACGATGACCTCAGACGGCGCGTAACGACGGCGGTCCGGATGATCGAGAAGTCGGTCGAACTCGTCGATCATCTCCGCTTCGATCCGGTCATCACTCATGCCATCGACGGCGATGACCGAACGTTCGACTTCACCGAGTCGCTTGTTCAAATGCTGCAGATTATCGCGAGCAGAGGAAAAGGCGCCGGCCAGCGCACGGAGATCGAGCAGCGGATGAAGATTGTCGATCAGATGAGGGGCGCTATGAACGACGAAATCCGTCAGCAGGTTGCGAAGCAGACGTTTGAGAGACTCCTCGTCGAAGTTCGGATCGAGCCGCCCATGCAGAGCTCCGCGCTGAAGCAACATGTCAGCTTCACCCGTTTCATTGGCAAATGCCAACAACACCTTCCGGCTGCTGCGAAGCGGAGGAGCATCCTGCAACTGGCGCAGGAGCTCGATCCCATCGAGATCATCAAGATCGATGCCGGCGAAAATAAGCGGCAAGTCGCCATTCTCGGCCATGACGGCCCCTGCTCGATTGGCCAGATCCTCACCGCTCAAGAAACTTTCGACCTCAAGCTCACCCGGTACCGCCTCGTCAAAGGCCTCCTGCAGACGCGTGGCAACCGTCGGATCGCGATGGGCACATAGTATGAGACTGGGCATGGGATCCTATCCTGAAGGGTTGCTCTCCGACTAACCCAGCCCCGCCATTTTCAAAAGGATCGGCAGGCACAAATAGGTCAGCCCCATGCCGATCACCGCAATGATCGAGCCGGAAAGCACCATTTGCTTGGTGTTGAAGGACCCGGCACTGTAGGCAATGGCGTTCGGCGGCGTACTGATGGGAAGCGCCATGGCCATCGAGGCGCCAAGGGCGACGAAAATCAGGATGGCGACGGCATCGCCTCCGGTGGCTGCGGCCACGGCGACGGCAATCGGAGCCAGCAGGTTGGTCGCGGCACTGTTCGAGATGAAAGTACTCATCAACAAGGCCGTGGCACAGATGGCAATGCCAAGGATCCCTGCACTCAGCGCATTCCAGTCAATCAAGCCGACAATCCACGAATCGAAGCCCGTTGAGGACACCCCTTTCCCAAGAGCAATGCCCCCTGCCACCAGCCACAGCACATCCCAATCCAGTGAACGGAATTCCTTGGCTCCCACGACCCCCGTTGCCAGCAGGATGGCCACCGGGAACATGCCGACGACGTAGGAGTTGATGCCGTGAAGGGATCCGGTCATCCACATCAGGATCGTGAAAATCGCTGTCGCATAGTAGATCGTCGCTTTGGATGACTTCACCCATTTGACGTTCATGTCGATCTCGATCGATTTCTTGGAAGCCGGAAACATCAGAAGGATCAGCAGCCAGGCGAGGACCAGCAGGATCATCGCAATGGGAACGGCAAAGAGCATCCACTGAAGGAAAGAGCATTGCCCGATGGGAGCCCCGGTCTCGGGATTGATCTTTCCCAAGGCTCCGAGAACGATCGCATTCGGAGGCGTTCCGATCGGCGTTCCGATGCCACCAATATTCGCGGCAAACGGAATGCCAAGGGCAAGTCCGATACGGAATTTGTCCGAGACCTCCAGGCGATGGATGATCGGAATCACCACCGCCATGATGGTCGCCGTGGTCGCAGTATTGCTCATCCACATGGAAAGCACTCCGGTAATGAGCATCAGCCCAAGCAGCACCCGTGATGGCTTGCTCCCGAAAGGCTTCAACATGATCGCGGCAAGGTTCTTATCGACTCCGTACTTCGCCGCACCGAATGCCAGAAAGAATCCCCCGAGGAAAAGAATCAGCACGTTGCTGGCAAGGGTGTTGAAATAGTCGGCATAGGAAGGAGGACTCGCTCCAGTGAATCCCTCAGCCAAGCCCCATGCCCAACCGAGTTGAGCCGATACATCACTCAGAAAGAGAATCAGCAGCAGGATCACGCAGGCCGATGTCGCAAAGAGAGGAATCCCTTCGCTGACCCAGAGAATCACAGCGAAGAGGAAGATGCCGAGAAGTCGATGTCCGGCCTCTGATAGTCCATCGATCTGGATGAAAAAGGGAATCAGAAAACCGACGAAAGCCAGAATGATAGAGAGGGTCTTGCCGGAGATCAGCGACTTGAATGCGTTCATTGGTCGCGCCTGCTCTACTCCCATCCGATCAACTCCAGCAAGAGATCAAGAGAATGTGCACAGCCATTCGGAACGGATGATCACCGCAGTCAACCGTCAGACAAAAAGTCTTTTCACCATATTGCCTCACTCATCACCCCTTCAAACAAGCTTGCCTCGTCAGCAATGCCCCAGCGATCAAGGGACTTGAGGACCTCGTCTATAGCGGGGATCAGCAGGTCTTCTTTCTCGATTTGAAGGAGATCCTGAGGAAACTCGCTCGGCGGCAGAACGAGACTTGAAACATGGAAACATGCCCACGCCCGCCACGAGCGCAGCTCGAATCGCTCTCCCCCAACCCGAGTCGCGAGATGCTGAAAGTGCCTCACCGGATTCCCGAGAAAGCCCGCTTCCATCCGATGTTCCAAGATCCATCGCAGCGCTCGATAGGGTAGCGGCCATTGCACAAGGATCCCTTCCTCCTCCTGCAGATCCACCGCCCAAGCCAGATTGAGCTGGAGAATCGCCTGCGCCGGCTTCCCGACAAGCCACAGGGACTGCGCATACTCAAGTGTCGCCAGATAAAAGGCCGCGCCTCGGTTTGCCCGATGAACCCGAGTCCACTCGTAGCTCAGAACTCGATCAACCATCGGCAAGTAGGGGCAGGCCGCGCGTTCCCACTGCCGACCGCTATTGAGTCGTTCATCCACTTCCTCACCATCGGAAGCGGAGATTTACTTTAAAAGCAAATTCACTTTCGATCGCGCCAAACCAGCGGTAGGCTTGCAAGTCGTTGAAAGTGAGGAACTTGCTCAACAAGAGCCCCAAATTATGTGCAAAATCGATGTTTTCTGAAACGTTGCTCAATCGTTACACGTTCTCTCCCAAGGTTTCCCGGACGATTTCACAAGCATGCACCTTCACCTCGTTTTTCCACTTCTTCTTGCGGCTCTTTGTCTGACTCAGTGCCGGAAGCCTGAGTCTGCCCAGACTCCGGGCGAATCCCCCGTCGCCGCTGAACTCCCATTGGAAACTGAAGACACCCTTGTTCCCGTATCCGTCCCTGAAGAGATCACCTTCAACGAACACATCCAACCCATCCTCTCGGAGTACTGCTACCACTGCCACGGACCCGACGAGAATACGCGACTGCCCGAGGACGAACCCTACCGTCTCGACATCGCGGAGGACGCCCTCGCTCCACGCGCGAATGGAAAACCTGCGATCATCAAGGGCGATCCCGGAGCATCCCTGCTCGTCAAACTGATCAACTCAAGCGATCCGCACATGATCATGCCTCCGCCAGAGTCGCACAAGGAACTTAAGCCGGAACAGATAGCGCTGTTGGAGGCATGGATCTCACAGGGTGCCGAGTATCAAGACCACTGGTCACTGATCCCGGTCGTAAGACCTCAGCTTCCTGATTCCGGAAAGAACTGGGCGGCTAGTCCCATCGATCCCTTCATTCATGCCAAGATCATCGCCGCCGACTTGGAACCCAATCCCCGGGAGGAACTCGCCCGCTTCTACCGTCGACTTCATCTCGACCTCACCGGACTGCCCCCAAGCCCTGAAGACATTGCCTCCTTCTCGTGGGACAAACTCGAAGACGAAGTCGACCGCCTGCTCGCCACCAGCGCCAGCGCCGAACACTTTGCCCGCTATTGGCTGGATGCCGCCCGCTACGCCGACACCCACGGCATCCATATCGACAACTACCGCGCGATCTGGCCTTACCGCGACTGGGTGATCAACGCCTTCAAAGCCAACATGCCTTGGGATCAATTCACCATCGAACAAATCGCCGGCGACATGCTGCCGGATGCCACGCTCGATCAGATTGTGGCGACCGGATTCAACCGTTGTCTTCCAACCACCGGGGAAGGCGGGGCGATCGCCGAAGAGTATCTTGCCATCTACGCCCAGGATCGTACTGATACCACCGCCGCCGTTTGGCTTGGCCTGACCGTTGGCTGCGCCGCCTGCCATGATCACAAGTTCGACCCGATCAGCCAGAAGGACACCTATTCGTTCAACGCCTTCTTCCGCAATACGCCGATGTCGGCGCTCGATGGCAACAATGCAGAACATCCTCCGAATGTCTTCGTTCCCCATCGCGAAGACCGCGCCCGCTGGACCTCTCTCGAGGCTGAAATCAAAGGCCTTGAAATGGAGCTCGCTGCTCGGAGAAAAGCAGCCGATCCCGAGTTCAAAAGCTGGCTCGCTTCAGCTACACTTGAAACGAAACCTGAAATCGATTCAACGCTCTCGGTTCATCTTCCGCTCAACGAAGACGATGGCGCCATCCGTGGTTTGGTCGATGGGGAACCCCAGCAGTGGCCGAGCGATCTGCCACGCATCGCCGCCCCCGCCGGCATGGCACCCGTGGTGAGCACTCACCCGGTCGAACTTGGCAATATCGCCTCGTTCTCACGTTCCGATGAAGTCACCTACGGTGGCTACATCCGCATCGAAGGCAAGCCAACCGGTGCGGTGATCGCCCGCATGGACCCGGGGGCCAGTTTCCGCGGCTGGGACATCTATCTTCAGGATGGAGCGCCAATCACCCACGTCATCGATAGCTGGGACAAGGCAGCCAACAAACTCGTCGCCAGAAAGCCACTCAAGCCCGGAACCTGGCACCACGTGATGTTCACCTTCAACGGCTCCAAATCGGGACATCAGGCCAGCACGCTGTTCATCGACGGCGAAAGGGCAGCCACCAAACTCGATCCCAACTCAGTCGGAGGCAGTATCGAGACCAAGGTCCCCCTGACACTGGGTTCCCGCCACAATAGCGGATCAAGACTCAGTGGTGGCGAAGTCGCCCTTCATGACTTCCGATTCTACCGCAGGGTGCTCAGCCCGAAGGAAATCAAGGCCGTCGCCGAAAAAGGTCGGGTTCAGGGAATCCTCAACACCCCGGCCGACAAGCGTAACAAAAACCAACTCAAGACAGCCTTCGAATACTATATTTCTAGTATCGATACACCTTCGCGGGAAATCCAGACCCGCCTCGACAAACTCAAGGGCGAGCAGCAAACAATGCGCAAACGCGGATCAGCCAGCCTGGTGATGCAGGAGAAGAAGGACAGCCCCGCCATTGCCCATATTCTCAACCGCGGCGTCTACTCCGACAAGGGCGAGGAAGTCATCGCCAACACCCCTTCAGCCCTCCCCCCCATGCCGGACGATGCGCCGCGCAACCGCCTTGGACTCGCCCGGTGGCTGGTCTCGCTGGACAATCCACTCACCGCACGGGTCACCATGAACCGCCTCTGGTATCAGTTCTTTGGCACCGGCATCGTCGAGACAACCGGTGACTTCGGCATCATGGGTGCCCGGCCAAGCCATCCGCAGCTGCTCGACTGGCTTGCTTCGGAATTCATGGACTCCGGATGGGATCACCGTCACATGGTGCGGACCATCGTCACCTCCGCCGCCTATCAACAGTCGGCGAAAATTTCTCCCGAGAAGCTCGAGGCGGATCCAAAGAATCGATTGATCTCCCGCGGACCGCGCTACCGTCTCGATGCCGAACAGATTCGCGACCTCGCCCTCGCCTCCTCTGATCTTCTATCCACTAAATTCGGCGGACCGCCTGCCAAACCCTATCAGCCGGAGGGCGTCTGGGAGGCCGTGGCGATGCCTCAGTCGAATACGCGGAACTACGTTCAGGGAAGCGGCGAGGATCTCTACCGCCGCTCGATCTACACCTTCTGGAAACGCACGGCCCCCCACCCTGCCATGGAGATCCTCAACGCACCAACCCGCGAAGTATTCTGCGTCGCTCGCGAACGCACCAACACCCCGCTTCAGGCATTCGTCACTCTCAACGATCCACAGTTCGTGGAAGCCTGCCGCCACCTCGCCGAACTCGCCATCAAAGAAGTCGATGAGACTGATTCCCGGATTGATTTCATCTCGAATCGTTTGATTGGACGCTCACTCGAGGATGACGAAATCGTCTTCGTCAAGGCGACCCTTGACGAGGCCCTATCTTCCTTCACGGCAGATCCGGCTTCCGCCAAATCCATGATCGCCACTGGTGAAACCAAAGCTGACGCCGAGGTCGACCCTGCCGAATTGGCCGCATGGACCTTGGTCACCAGCCAGCTCCTCAACCTCGATGAAACCCTGACCAAGTAAGTGCCATGATTTCCATCCCCGACTACAACGCCACCGTCAATCGCCGCCAGTTCTTCCGCAAGAACGGCACTGGACTCGGTGTTGCTGCCCTCTCCTCGCTACTGGGTAAATCCGGATTGGGAGCGGAAGGTTCATTGCCCGAGTCAGTGAGTCACTTCGCACCCAAGGCCAAGCGTGCCATTTACATCTCCCTCATCGGGGCACCTTCGCAACTTGACACCTTCGACTACAAACCTGAACTCCAAAAACGCTACAAGGAGGATCTCAAGGACTACCTCGCCAAGCAGGGCGAACGCCTCACCGGAATGACCTCTGGGCAAGCGCAGTTTCCACTCGCCCCCTCAATATTCAAATTCAGCCAATACGGTCAATCCGGTGCCTGGGTCTCGGAACTCCTGCCCCACACCGCCAAGATGGTCGATGACCTCTGCATTGTGAAATCGATGCACACCGAAGCGATCAATCACGAACCCGCCAACCAGCTCATCTACACCGGATCCATGCAATCGGGAAAAGCCTCGATGGGTTCCTGGATGTCCTACGGTCTCGGATCGATGAATGAAGATCTGCCTTCCTTCGTCGTCCTTCATGCCACCCACACCTCTCCCTATGCAAATGTTCAAGCGATCTCCGCGCGACTCTGGGGTGCCGGATTCCTCCCCGGTAAATACGCCGGCGTTCCCTTTAGATCGAAAGGGGATCCGGTCCTCTATCTGAAGGACACCGCTGGCGTCTCACGCGAACTCCGCCGCTCCATGCTCGATGGGCTCAACGCTCTTAACCGCAAGTCTTACGAGAACATCGGAGACCCGGAGATCCAAACCCGGATGCAGCAGTATGAGATGGCATTCCGCATGCAGGCCTCCGTGCCCGAACTCGCCGATATGTCGGACGAACCCGAGCACATCCATGAACTCTATGGCAAAGACAGCAAGGACCGTGGCACCTTTGCCAATTCCGCCGTGATGGCCCGCCGACTCCTTGAGCGTGGCACTCGTTTCGTTCAAATTTTCCACCGCGGCTGGGACCAGCACAACAACCTTCCGCGAGACCTCACCTCCCAGTGCAAGGACGTCGATCAAGGGTGCTATGCGCTCATTCAGGATCTCAAGCAGCGCGGGATGCTCGAAGACACACTTGTCATCTTCGGAGGTGAATTCGGCCGCACAGTCTACAGCCAAGGCGCCCTCACTGAGTCAAACTACGGTCGCGATCACCATCCCCGCTGCTTCTCGATGTGGATGGCCGGCGGTGGCATCAAAGGCGGGCAAGTCTATGGAGAAACAGACGAGATGGGCTACAACATCATCGAGAATCCGGTGCATATCCGTGACCTCCACGCAACCCTCCTCCACCAACTCGGACTGAGTCACGAGCGCCTCAGCTACAAGTTCCAAGGCCTTGACCAACGTCTCACCGGTGTCGAACCAGCCAAGGTCGTCACCGACATTCTCGCCTGACCCGAGCAGAGCCCGACAGAGGAGTAATCAATTCGGATTATCGTCCGGGTCGTTCGTCCAGACCACGGAGTTCTGGGGAACCTTAATATCTCCCGAAGTTGTGATCAGATCGGAAGCTGCGTAAGATTCCACATGGCCATCGACAAAAACAATCATTCCCTTGCCGTTGTAACGCCCAACAAAGGCCCTCGCATTCGCCTTCGGCGAGGCATCAAAACCACGCTGACCCGGCACGGACTTCTTGTCGCCCGGCATTCCCGCTTCGAGAAAGGCAACGGTCCGTG